>NZ_JBHJUK010000018.1:0-88951 GCF_042266225.1 Kitasatospora sp. NPDC056181 | reverse complement strand
CCGGTGGACTGCACGTCCACCGGCCCGCCGCCGTCCGTCACGCCCGGAACGCGTCAGACCAGGAGTTTCTCCTTGGCCTTCTGGTACTCCTCCTCGCTGATGGCGCCGCTGGCCTTGAGCTCGGCCAGCTTGGCCAGGTCGTCCACGTGGCTCCGGCCGCCGCCCCCCGCGCCGCCGGCCCCTGGTGTGTCGGCGGCGGCGTCACGGACGTACGCCTTGAACGCGGCCTCGCTCTTCTGCGCCTGGGCGATGTCGCGCTCGCCCATCGACCTGCCGCGTGCGATCACGTAGACGAGCACGCCGAGGAACGGCAGCAGGATCACCAGGATCAGCCAGCCGGCCTTGCCCCAGCCGCCGAGGTCCTCGCTGCGGAAGATGTCGGTGATGATCTTGAACAGCAGGAAGAACCAGAGGATCCAGAGGAACAGCTCCAGCATCGTCCAGAAGATGTTGAGAAGCGGATAGTTGTCCATGACGCTCCCGTCGGTGCAGACCCGAGTTCAAAAGAGTCATATCACCGCATATCGGACAATGCGCCGCGTTGTTCGGCCATCCCGGTGATCTTCGGCCCCTGCGGGTGTGCCCTCGGCCCCGACAAGTCCGCCGCCCCGGGGGGTGTGGTGCGTGCCGTGATGGGCGTGGCGTGGTGAGGGGCGTGCGTCGTGAGGGTGCGCGCCTTCGGCCTGTGGCGGCCGGGCTCGTGCGTGGCCCGTGGCGGCGGGGCGCACGCGCGGCTCGTGGCGGCCTGGGTGCGAGCTCAGCCCGCGGCGGCCCGCCCCCGCAGCTCGACCGCGAGCCCGACCAGCTCGCCCCACCAGGCCTCGTGGCTGCGGACCAGCAGCCGCTGAGCCTCGGCCGGCTCGACCGCCCGCACCTCGACCACCTGCTCGCCGTCGTCCGGATTGGTCGGCACGGAGTCCACCGCGACCTCGGCCCAGCCCCAGAGCCAGGCCTTCTCGGGGTGCGGCTGCCACGGCCGGTACGGCTCGGGACTGTCGGTCACGCAGCGGTGCGCGCCCAGCCAGACCGGCTCGCCGAGCAGGCGGGCGCCGGCCTCCTCCTTCAGCTCCCGGACGAGGCAGGAAGCGATCGACTCGCCGCTCTCCCGGGTGCCGCCGGGCAGGAACCAGTGGTCGCGGTCGTCCCGGCAGAGCACGATGCGTTCGGCGGTGAACCCCACCAGGTGGACGTTGGTGACGAGCTCGTCCGGCGGCAGCGCGGTGGAGAACCGGGCGTCGAACCGCCCCCAGGCCCAGTACTGCGGC
Source organism: Kitasatospora sp. NPDC056181 (assembly GCF_042266225.1). Taxonomy (NCBI): domain Bacteria; kingdom Bacillati; phylum Actinomycetota; class Actinomycetes; order Kitasatosporales; family Streptomycetaceae; genus Kitasatospora; species Kitasatospora sp. NPDC056181. Next base: position 87,686 of record NZ_JBHJUK010000018.1, on the reverse strand, counting down.
GCGTGCAACTTCGGGAACCGGGCGGGCAGGTCGGTCAGTCCGCCGGCTCTTTCGGTGGTGTCCGTCATCTGCCGATCATAGTCCGCCCGGGCCTTCGCCGACCCGTCCCGAAGAGCGTTCTCCAGGCTGTTCCGCAGGCCGTTCCGCAGGCCGTTCCGCAGGCCCGGCGACTGGTCCGCCGGGTCGTCAGGTCACGGCCGGGACGCCGAACTTCGGCTGCCGGTCGACGGTGTCGAGGACCCGCGGGCGGTGCGGAATGGCCGCCTCGATCGGGGCGCCGACCCAACTGCCCAGCGAGATCTCGGCGGTGATGCCCGGGCCGAAGCCGGCGATCAGACCGTGGGTGCCGTCGGCGACGTTCCCCTCCGCGAAGAGGCGGGCCAGCGCGTCGAAGACCACCGCACTGGCGATGTTGCCGCGCTCGGTCAGCGTGGCCCTGCTGAACCGGAACGCGGCGGGCTCCAGGTTCAGGAAGTGGCAGAGGTCGTCCAGGATGCGCGGGCCGCCGGCGTGCACGATGTAGAACCCGAGCCCGGAGACGTCCCAGTCGTGCGCGGTGGCGAGCGTGCGCAGGGCCGGGGCCAGCATCTCCATGGTGCCCGGGACGCGCTTGTCGAGCTGGAAGTGGAAGCCGGTGTCCTTCACGCCGTAGGAGATCCAGTCCTCGGTGTGCGGGACGAGGTGCGAGCCGTTGCGCTCGACGTGCACACCGGTGCCGCCGCGGCCGCGCATCACCGCGGCGGCGATCGCGTCCCCGAAGAGGCCGTTGGAGAGCAGCGAGCCGACACCGAGGTCGGTCGGCTGGTAGCAGAGCGAGCAGAACTCGCAGGCCACGATCAGGACGTTGGCGCCGGGGTAGGCACGGCAGAAGTCGTGCGCGCGGTTGACCGCGGCGCCGCCGGCCGCACAGCCGAGCTGGGCGATCGGCACCTGGCGGGTGTCGGAGCGGAAGCCCATGGTGTTGATCAGCCAGGCGGTCAGCGAGGGCATCATGAAGCCGGTGCAGGACACGTAGACGATCAGGTCGATGTCCCGGGCGGACAACTCGGCGTGGCCGAGGGCGCGTTCGACCACCTCGGGGACGCGGAGCTTGGCCTCGCGCTCGTAGACCGCGTTGCGGGTGGTGAAGCCGGGGTGCCGCAGGGTCTCGTCGATCGGCTGGACCAGGTGCCGGGTCCGCACCCCCGTGTTCTCGATCAGCCGGAGCGCGAGGGGGAGTTGGGGGTGGCCGGCGTGCAGGGAGCGGGCCAGGTCGAGGGTCTGGTCGAGGGTGATGACGTGTTCGGGTACGGCGATGGCGGGACGGCAGAGTGTTGCCATGGGTGTGAGGTCTCCCCTGGTGACCCGCGTGGCCGGCGGCCGCGCGGGCAGTGGCCTACGGGTGCGGTGGACGGTCGCCGGGGCGGTGCGGCGGGGAGGTCACCAGGCGACCGGCAGGGTGCGCGGGTAGCGCCAGATCGAACCCGTCCGCCAGTCCAGCTCCGCGGCTGGGACGGCCAGCCGAAGCCCGGGGAAGCGGCGCAGCAGCGTGCCGATGGCGACCTGGAGCTCCATCCGGGCCAAGTGGGCGCCCGCGCAGTGGTGGGTGCCGTAGCCGAAGGTCATGTGGTTCGCCGTGCCGCGGTCGAGGTCCAGCTCGTCGGGTCGCTCGAACACCGCCGGGTCGCGGTTGGCCGCCAGGTAGGAGACGTGCACGGCCTCGCCGGCCCTGATCAGGACACCGCCCAGCTCGACGTCCTCGGTCGCGACCCGGGCGATGCCGACGCCCTGGCGGAACGGGATGAAGCGCAGCAGCTCCTCCAGGGCGCGCGGCAGCGTCTCCGGCCGGGCGCGGAGCTTGGCGAGCTGCTCGGGGCGGGTGAGCAGGGTGTAGGTGATGTTGCTGAGCTGGTAGGTGCTGGTGTCGTGGCCGGTGACCAGCAGGACCATGGCCATCACGGCGAGCTCCTGGTCGTCCAGCAGCTCCTCGTCGTCCCGTGCGGTGGCGAGCGCGCTGATCAGGTCCTCGCCCGGGTCGCGGCGGCGGGCGGCGGTCAGCTCGGAGAAGTAGGCGCGCAGCGCCGCCTTGGCGTGCTCCTGGCCGGCGCCGCTGCCGGGACCCATGGTCATCATCGCGACGGCGTGCCCGCGCAGCCCGGCGCGGTCCTGCTCGGGGATGTCGAGCATCTCGCAGATGGTGGTCATGGGGAGCCGGCCGGAGAGGTGGTGGACGAGGTCGGTGGGGGAGCCGTGCTCCTCCATGTCGTCCAGGTACCCGTCGACGATCCGCTGCGTCTTCGGGCGCATCCGCTCGACCTGGCGGTTGGTGAAGCCCTTGGCGACGAGCCGGCGCAGCCGGTTGTGGGCGGGCGGGTCCATCAGGTTGATCGCCTCGGCCTGGGCGATCGGGGCGGGGGTCATCCGGGGGAGGTCCCGGCCGATTCCGGCCGCGCGGCTGAACCGCCGGTCGGTGGTGACGACGCGGACGTCCTCGTACCGGGTGGCCAGCCAGGCCTCGCCCTCACCGTGCGGCAGCCGGATTCTGGTGATCCGCTCCTCGGCGAGCAGCAGTTGCTTGAGGAGGGGGTCGAACTCCAGGCCTTCGGTGTGGTTGAAGGGGCAGTCCCACACGGGGGCGGAGGTAGTCACGGGCTGATCCAAGTGGCCGGATTCGGTACCGCCCGGACGTTGGTTCGTTCGGGCGCGGACGTGCTGATGTTCCCCCATCCGGCGGCGGAAATCCGGATACACCGGATTGTTCGCTCGATCGAGCGAGATAGCCGATTGTCATGCGATATGTGCTGCGGGGAAAGGGAGTTGGGGCGGGGGGCGCGAGTCGGCCGGGAGGAGGGAGTTGGTCGGGGAAGTGGAGTCGGCCCGGCCCCGGGGGCGGGCGGCCCCGGGCACCGGTCGGCCGACGTCCGGGCCGTGGTCCAGCCGCGGGGGGCACCGGACACGCCGCCGGTGCGGGGGCCTTGGCACCTCGCCGGGCGGCGCGCCTGCCCGGCGGAGCCCGCTACACCGGGGTGGCCCGCTCCGGGGCGCGGGCGGTGGTGGTGCGGTTGAGCAGGTCGATGCCGAGCGGCGTGATGGTGTGCAGGACGGCGCCGCCGCGGCGCTGGGTGGTGATGAGGTTCGCGTTGCGCAGCACGGTGGCGTGCTGGCTGGCGGAGGCGGGCGAGACGTTGAGCCGGAGGGCCAGCTCGGTGGTGGTGCAGCCCGCCGAGACCGCGTCCAGGGCGGCGGCCCTGGTTCGGCCGAGCAGGGCGTTGAGCGAGTGGCGTCCGGGGCCGTTGCCCTCCTCGCTCCACAGGGCGGCGGCGGTCAGGACGTCGCGGACGGCCGGGATGGCGAGGGTGGGCGGCGCCTGCGGGTCCTGGCCGTCGGTGAGCAGCACGGGAGGGTCGGGGAGGAAGACCACCGGGGCCAGGACCAGCCCCCGGCCTTCGAGGTGGACCTCGCCGTCCCGGGGGTAGTCGACCTCCAGGACCGGGGCCCGCCAGCGGATCCGCTGCGGGTGGGCGGTGGCCAGCAACTGCTCGACGCCGCCGTCCACCAGGGTGCGCCCGTACTCGGCCCGGACCGCGTCCAGCCGGGCGCGCAGCCGGCCCCAGTGCGGGCCGACGGTGAGGTCGTGGCAGGCCGCCAGCGAGTCCGCCAGCAGACGGCGGGCGGGCAGGTCGCCCTGTTGGAGGGCGGTGTGCCAGCGGGGATCGGTGCGGGCGGTGGCGATGTGGGCGACCTCCAGCCGGAACGTCCGGTCGGGGGTGCCGAGCAGGTGGTCGAGCCCGCCCTCGACGGTGGTGTCCCGCTTGGTGAGCGTGCCGATGTCCAGATGGGGGCTGAGCGAGGCCAGGGGCCGGAGCCCGTCGCCGAGCGTCCGGGAGAACAGCCGGCGCCAGGGCCGGAACTGCGGGCAGCCGTTCCGGCCGGTGAGCTGGTGCAGGCCGAGGAAGGCCTCGGTCAGGGGGCCGAGGGTCGGGGCGACCCGGACCCGGGCGAGATCATCGGCGGTGAAGTGGATACGGAGCAACGGCCCTCCCCAGCAGTTCCGTTGAGTCTCCCGCAGGGTGTGCACCGCGTCCAGCAGGGGGTTTAGGCGAGCGCCGAAACCCTTGGCCGGGGGCCCGGTCCGGCGGCCAGGATGGGTCCGACGCCGGTGCCCGGTACGGGGGTCCGGGCACCGGCCCGGCGCGGTCGGCGTGGCCGGCGGGCGGCGGGCGGCGGGCGGCGGTGGGGTGTACGGCCGGCGGGAAGTGCGGCCGGCGGGTGGTGGGAGGGGGTGCGGCCGGCGTCGAGGCGGCCCCCGCGTCCTTTCCGCCGGGACGGAGAACCGGGCAGCAGTCCGACGCGTCCGTTCTGGCGTGATCACAGCTGTCCTCGGCACGATGCCGATGTTCTGGCCCGGGCTGCTCTGCTCGCTGGTGCCGGCCGCCCTGCTGAACCGGCCGGTGGGGCGACTGCTGCGGGCCCACTGGGCGGTGGCGTTCGTGCTGCTGCTCGCACTGGGCGGGGTGGTGACGCTCTCGCTGCTCCCCGACACGCAGGGACCGTTCTGGGAGTACTCCCGGTTCGCCGTCCGGCACTGCACCCTGACCGGCGCGCGGCTGCGCCCGCCGGGCGAGTGGATGACCTCGCGCCAGGCCGACCTGAACATCCTGGTGTTCCTGCCGATCGGCCTCGCCGCCGCCCTCGCCGGCACCAAGCCCCGGGTGGTGGCCGTCCTGGCGGTCGCGGTCGCGCTGCCGTTCGTGGTGGAGCTCGCCCAGTACGCGGTGCCCGCCATCGGCCGGGCCTGCGACATGCAGGACGTCGCGGACAACCTGCTCGGCCTCGCCCTCGGCGCGGCGCTGGGCCTGCTGGCCGGCCCGTTCGCCCGGGCGGGCGCGCGTTCGCTGCGCGCGGGCGGGGCGTAGCGGGGGCGGGCGCGGGGCTTTCGCCGCCGAGCCGTACCCGCTACCGGGGCGGGGCCCTAGCATGACGCCTGCCGAACACCAGGGGGGAACCATGCCGTCGGACCGCACCACAGACGTCGCAGACGCCACGGACACCGCAGACGCCACCGCGCCAGGAACGGGCACCGGACCGGGGGCCGTGGCCGATCGGGCCGGCGAGGTGGTCCGCGGGCTTCGCCGCCGGCGGCTGTGGCAGCAGAAGCCGGCCTGGGAGGCGCCCGGACGACCCGGTAAGGGGCATGGCGGGAAGGGTAGTTGGTGCGTACCCGGTCTGGTGGTCCGGGGCTCCCTGGAGGGGCTGCACGGCTTCGCGACCGAGACCGGGCGGCCCGGCTGGAGCTGGACCGTACCGCGGCGGGGCGTGCTGGTCGCGATGAGCGACCAGGTGGCGGACGGCGTCGGGCTCGCGGTCCACGCGGACGAGGACGACGGTCGGCTGGGCCGCATCACGGTCACCGCCTTCGAGGTCCGCAGCGGTGAGGTCCTGTGGTCGTTCGAGCCCGAGTTCGACGACCGGCGGTACTACTCCGAGTACGACGAACCGATGGCCGGCATGGTGGCCGCGGTCCCGGGCCGGGCGGTGGTGCTGAGCGACCGTCACCTGGTGGCCCGCGACCTGCGCAGCGGGCGGCCGGTCTGGAGGCCGCGCCCGGCCGGCAAGGGCACGGCCGGCCGGCTGGCCACGGCCGGGGCCGGCCTCGTCCAGGTCGTGGTCGCGGGCGGTCGGGCCACCGTGCGCCGGATCGGCGCCGCCGAGGGGAGCACCGGCCCGGCGACGGACCTCCCCTTCGACGGCCGGGTCGCCGACGTGCACGTCGCGCACCAGGACCCGCCGGTCCTCCTGGTCGAGGGCAAGGGGTTGCGCGCCTCGGAGCCGGCGCTGTTCGTCCTCGACGACCGGGGAGAGGTCACCGCCCGGATCCCCGCCGTCGGCGGGCACGGCGAGCTGGTGCTCGGCCGGGTCGGAATCGGGGCGGACCGGCCCGTGGTGGCGACGGAGGAGGTCGTCGTCGTCCCGACCCGTCCCGGCCCCGGGGCGTACGACCACCTGACGGCGTTCGCCCGGGCCGGCGGCGGTGTGCGCTGGACCTGGCGGTCCAAGGAGAGGATCACCGGCCTGCTCCGCGTCGAGGGCTCCGTCCTCGTCCTGAGCAAGTGGGTCGCCCCGTCCGGCGAGGCGGACGGCACCGTGCACCTCCACGTCCTGGACGGAGCCACCGGGCGGGTGTCGGCCGTGCGCAGGCTGACCACCTTCCAGGTCGGCACCGAGGGCCGGTTCCACCTGGACGGCGACCGCCTGCTGCGGGTGTCGGACTGGGGGCACGACACCTGGGCGCCGGTCCAGATGTTCCGGCTGCGCTGACGCGGGCCGGGGAGGAGGGGGCGGGCGCGCCGGGCGATCGCAGGCACCACGTCCGGGCCCGGCGCGCGCGGCGACACGGCATCTTTTCAGAAGCCTCACCGCGAGGTGTGGAATCCCCACAGGCGGGCTGCCTAGGCTCCGCATGCGCACGACGACGTGCGCGGAGCCGGCCGACGACCACCGGCGTGTGCCGGCCGCCCCGGCAGCACGGGAAGATCACATGGACTACTGCGCACCCTGCCGCCGCCACCTGAACGGCGCCCTCGCCTGTCCCGGTTGCGGTACCCCCGCGGGCGCCGGGGACACACCGACCGGCGTCCCGGACACCCCGGCCGCACCGCGCCCGGCGCTCGCCGAGCCGTCGCCCCCGTCGTCCGGGCGGCCGGCCGGACGGTCCGCCCAGCGGCGCACCGCGCGCCGGTCCGGCCGACGTCCGGGCGTGCTCGTGCTGTCGGTCGTGGGCCTGGCCGTCGCGGGCCTCGGCGTGGCGGCCCTGGCCGCGAACGGCGAGGAGACCCCGCCGCCGGCCCCGGGCGCGGGCCGGCCGGCCACGGCGGAGCCGCAGAGCGGCTCGGCCCAGGCCCCCACCACGCCCCCGGCCGCACCGGCCGCGACCAGCACCCGGGCCGTGCCGACCACCACACGCACCAGCTCCCGCCCGGCCGGGCCCACCACGACCACGGCCTCCGCACCGGCGGCCTCCGCCTCCGCCTCCGCCAAGGCCGGCGCGCCGCCGGCCCCGGCGACCACCGGCGCCGCGGAACCGGCGCCCGCCCCGCCGGCCCAGCCGGTGCCGAGCACGGCCCCGCCGACCACCCCGCGGCCCTCGGCCACCAGCACACCGAAGCCCACGCCGACCTGCACGCCGTTCCTGTTCTGGTGCACGTAGCAGTCCGGCGTACGTGGGGTCCGGCGCACGTAGCAGTCCGGTGCAGGTGGCAGTCCGGCGCACGCGGGCGCCGGTGCACGTGGGGTCCGGTGCACGTGGGGTCCGGTGCACGTGGGGTTCGCCGAGCACCCCTCGCGGGCGGGTTGCCACCGCGCCGGGAGTACGTCGGGAGGACCCGCCTAGAGGGCGACCAGCAGCCCCTCGTCGGCGGTGACGATCTCGCCGGTGAAGGTGCTCCCGGCCTCCGCGGCCGAGCGCGCGCGGTCGCTGCCGGGCCAGAAGTGCGTGAGCAACAGCCGCCGGGCGCCGGCCCGGGCCGCCCAGGTGCCGGCCGTCGCGGCGCTCATCAGACAGGGGTCGTCGCTCCCGGGCCCGGTGCCCTGGAGGGTGGCGCCGGCGATGAACAGGTCCGCGTCCGCCGCCAGCCGGGCGAGCGCCTCGTCCGGGCCGGCGTCGCCGCTGTAGGCGAGCGTCAGGCCGGGGGCGGCCAACCGGACGCCGGCGTGCGGGACGTGGTGCGGCAGCAGGGCCGCGTCGAGGGCGAACGGTCCCACGCGATGGTTCCCCGGGAGCTCGTGCACGTCGAAGACCTCGTGCAGGTCCTCGGTCGGCTCCATCGCCTGGACCCGCCCGACGACCCCGGGCGGGCAGTACAACGGCACGCGGGGGCCGCGCGGCTGCGCGAAGTAGCGGGCGCGGCAGAGGGCGCTGAGGTCGGCGCAGTGGTCGGGGTGTTCATGGGTGATGACCACCGCGTCGACGTCCCCGGCGGGCGTGTGCTCCAGCAGCCGGGGGAGCGTCGCGTAGCCGAGGTCCAGCACGACGCGGAACCCGTCGTACTCCAGCAGGAAGCCGCTGGCACCCCGCCCGGCCTCCGGCCAGGCCCCGCACGTTCCCAGCACCGTCAGTCTGCGCATCAGGCGATGTTCTCACGCCGCGGGGCGGGCCCGGGAGGGTCAGGCGCCGAAGTTCAGCGCGTAGAGCGAGCGCACCGGACCGGCCGTGACGAAGTCCATCGGGACGGTGCCCAGCACCGGCCGGGCGGACCGGTCGAGGGCTCCGAGATAGCCGCTCAGCTTGGGCGCGATGGCGTCGGCGGCCTGGCGCGGCCAGAGGCCCCAGCCGGTGCAGGAGGTGAAGGTGAGGAAGAGCCGCTGCGGGTCGGTGGCGGCGCGGGCGGCGTCCAGGTGGGCGGAAACCTCCGGCCACTTGCGGGAGTTGAGGTCGAAGATGGTGCCGATCTCGTAGTCGTCCTCGATGTCGGTGTGCGGGCCGCCCCAACGGAGGCCGGGCAGGCCTGAGTTGTCGGCGATCAGGACGATCCGGCCGCGCACCTCGCCCAGGCGCGGGATCCCGTCCTCGGTCCGGACCAGGCCCGGCCAGCGGCGCAGGTAGTCGGCGAAGAGGGCGCCGAACTCGGCGTCGGAGACGGTGGAGTACTCCTGCTTGACCCGCATCACCAGGGTCTCGCCGGGGTGTGCGGCGAGGAAGGCCTGGCACTGGTTGAGGACGTCGCCGAAGAAGATCTTCTGGAAGACCGGCCCGTGGTGGATCGCGAAGACGCCGTCGATGGCGCGGCATCGGATGTCGAGGAAGCGCACGCCTATGGCCAACTGGTCGGGCAGCGAGAGCGTCTGAGTCTGCGCCAGTCCTCCTCCGTGGAGCGAGCAGGAGTCGTGCGTGCCGGGGAGGGTGAGTCGCGCGAGGGAGGTCTGCGGGTCGACGGCGCCCATCCAGTCCGATCCGGCCGGGACGGTGGCCGCCGAGGCGTGCGGCATGCCCGTGCCCAGCCCGGCGGCGGCGAGGGCGCCCAGCAGGGCGGTGCGGCCGAGGGTGCGCCTGCTGATCGGCGTACGGGTGTTCAAGGACATGGTTCGGTACCCCCGTTGGGTGTGAAGAGTGGGACGGGACGAGCCTATGACATGCCCATTGTTGGGCTGTCGGCCCGCTCTGCCCAGGGGTCCGGTCAGCAGGACCGCGTGTGAGGTGCGGGGCTCACCAGGCCGCCTCGCGGTAGTCCTTGAGGAAGACGCCCGACACCGGTGCGCCGGCCTCGCCGCGGACGATCGGGTCGTAGACGCGGGCGGCGCCGTCGACGATGTCGAGCGGGGTCCGGAAGCCGTCGGCGTAGAGGCGGGCCTTCTTGGGGGCCGGGTTCTCGTCGGTGATCCAGCCGGTGTCGACGGCGCACATGTGGACGCCCTGGACGGCGAGTTCCTCGGCGCTGGTGCGGGTGAGCATGTTGAGGGCGGCCTTGGCCATGTTGGTGTGCGGGTGGCCGGCGGTCTTGTTGCGGACGGCGAACCGGCCCTCCACCGCGGTGACGTTGACGATGTAGCGACGGGGGTTGGGGGAGGCCAGCAGCAGCGGGAGCAGCCGGTCGCAGAGCAGTGCGGGGGCGAGGGCGTTGACGAGCTGGGTCTCCAGCACCTCGCCGGGGTCGAGCCGGCCGAGCCGGACGGACCAGGAGTTGGCGGGGGCGAGGTCGGGCAGCAGCCCGGCCTCGTCGGCGGTGTCGGGCAACACCTCGGCCGTCAACGCGGCCGGTGAGGCGTCGAGTTCGGCGGCCGGCCAGGCCGGGGCGAGGGCCGGCATCGGCCGGAACCCGGGTGCGTGCGTCACCGCGGCGGCCGAGGCGGCCGGCAGGGCGGACTGCTCGCCGGCGGCCAGCAGCGCGTACGACCCGGGCGGGCGGCGCAGGGTCTGCGCGGCGTTGTTGACCAGGATGTCCAACGGGCGCCCGTCGGCACGGAGGTGATCGGTGAGCCCGAGCACCTGGCGCGGGTCGCGCAGGTCGATGCCGACCACCGTGAGGCGGCTCCACCAGTCGGCGGAGCCCGGTGCGGCGCGGAACCGGCGGACGGTGTCGTGCGGGAACCGGCTGGTGACGATCAGTTCGGCGCCGTCGCGCAGCATCATCAGGGCGAGCTGGAAGCCGATCTTGACCCGGCCGCCGGTGAGCAGCGCACGGCGTCCGCGCAGGTCGGTGGTGAGGGCGCGGCGGGCGGTGTTGTCGGCGGCGCAGACCGGGCAGAGCGAGTGGTAGAAGGCGTCCACCTGGCGGTAGGGCTGCTTGCAGACGTAGCACCGGCGGCCGAGCAGGAGTTCGCCGAGCGGGGCGCCGGTCGGACGCCCGGCCAGCGGCGCGTCCTCGCGCCGGTCGAGGGCCCCGGTCGCGGTGGCGGCGATCAGCTCGGCGTCGGTCCGCCGGGCCTCGTCCTTGGCGCTCTGGCGGCGGCGCTTGCGGCTCTCGCGGACGAAGGACTCCAACTGCCGTTCGGCGTGCCGCCGGACGCGGTCGCCGGCGGGGAGGGCGCGCAGGCGTCCGAGCGTGCGGCTGAAGGCGGCCAGTTCCTCGGCGGTGACCACGTCGGCCGATGGGTTCCCGTCGCTCCGGAGCGCCATGTCCGTCCCCCTGTGCTGTGCTGTGCCGTGGTGGCTCGGTGGCCCCGCCGGACTCGAACCGGCGGTACGCCCGAGCGGGGCGGGGCGCCTGCCGATGTGCGACGCCCGGGCAGTGGGGAGGACTGTACCGGCCGCACCCCAGGAGTGTGATCACATTATTCGTAGGATGAGGGCCTTGATCGCGGAGTGATGTGCCGCGACCAGAGCGGGGAACAGGGAGAGCACGATGGTGAGTCTCAGTGCGGTGGCCGGAATCGCGGCGGTGGAGCTGGGGATGGTGCTGATCCCGGGTCCGAACATGATCTACCTGGTCTCCCGCTCGGTCACCCAGGGCCGCCGGGCCGGGCTCATCTCGTTGGCGGGCGTCCTCGTCGGCTTCCTGGCCTACCTGTTCGCGGCGACGGCCGGCATCGCGACGGTGTTCGCACTGGTGCCGGAGATCTACCTGACGATGAAGTTCGCCGGCGCCGGCTACCTGCTCTGGCTGGCGTGGAAGGCCGTCCGCCCGGGCGGCAGTTCGGCCTTCGCGCCGCAGGAGCTGGCCGCCGACCGGCCGGGTCGGCTCTTCGGCATGGGTCTGCTGACCTGCCTGCTGAACCCCAAGATCGCGATCCTCTACGTCTCGCTGCTGCCGCAGTTCGTCCAGCCCGAGCGCGGCCACGTCGCCGTCCAGAGCCTGCTGCTGGGCCTGACGCAGATCGCGGTCGGCATCGCCGGCAACGCGGTGTTCGTGCTGACGGCCGGTTCGGTGTCCTCGTTCTTCGCCCGCCGTCCGCTCTGGCAGCGGGTGCACCGCTACCTGATGGGCACCGCGATGGCCGGCTTCGCGCTGCGGCTCGCGGCCGACCGCTCGCGGGTGGTGCTGGCGACCCCCTGACCCTTCGACGGGCGGGGGCCGCCGGCACCGCGGCTCAGCCGCCGTACTGGGCGAAGATCTTCGCGAACTCGTACGGCTGCTGCGGGATGTTGGTGCACTTGAACAGCGCCCCGGTGCAGGCGTTGGCGTCCCGGGTGGCGTCCCAGAAGGCCAGCTCGCCGAGGTGGTGCTGCTTGGCGAAGGCGACCAGCTGCTGGGCGTCCGCCTGGTTGTAGACCTGGTGGTCGTCGTTCTCGCCGATCATCGGCGTGACGCCGACCATGGCCCAGAGCTGCGCGTCGCCCTTCGCCGGGTAGAGCGTCTTGAGCTGGCCGTACAGCGACTGCGCCGCCTGGACCGCCGCGTCGCCGTAGTCGGCGCCGCTGCGGTAGTAGTCCATCGCCATGATGTTCACCAGGTCGACGGCCACGCCGGCGTCCCGGGCGGACTTCACGATCGCGACGCCCTCGCTGGTCAGGCCCTCGGGCAGCACCGGCAGCGTGAACGAGACCTTCAGGCCCGGGTTGGCCTTCTGCAGCTTGGCGAGCGCGGCCGAGCGGCGGTCGTTGGCGGCGGTGTCGGCGATCGCCGCGCCCTCGATGTCGAAGTCGACGTAGCGCAGGTTGTACGCCTTGACCACGGCGTCGTACTCGGCGAACAGCGAGTCCACCGTGGTGCAGGCGGCGGCGAGTTCGGTGCCGCTGGCACCGCCGAAGGAGACCTTGACGTCGCCGCCGGCCGCCCGCAGCGCGTCCACCTGGTCCTTGGCCCAACCGGTGCGCGGGTCGTAGGCGTTGAACCAGCTGGCCTTGCAGCCGACGCCGGTGACGAAGCCCATGGTGAAGGACTTCAGGTTGCCGGCCGTGGCCATCGCGGGCAGGGACGGCGTGGGCCACGCGCCCATGTCGATGTACGGGGCCACCGGGACGGCGACGTTCGGCGGCGGCGTGGTGGGCGTCCCCGTGCCGGTGGGTGTGCCGGTGGGCGTCGGCGTGGCTGAAGTCGGCGGCGGGGTGGACGGGTTGCCTCCGGGACCGGTGAGCGTGACGTCGTCGGCCAGGTAGGCGCCCTGCCCGTACCAGCCGTGCAGGTAGACGGTGACGCTGGTGGTGGCCGGTCCGGTCGTGAACGTGGTGGACAGCTGCTGCCAGGCGGCGCCGCCGGGAGTCCAGACGGCCGGGTCGGTGACACCGCTGCCGGTGGCGCCGAGGTAGACGTACTGGCCCTGGACCCAGGCGCTCAGCGTGTACCTGGTGTTGGGCTGCACGGTGACGCTCTGGCCGCACTGCGCGGTGTCGCTGCTGCCGGCGGCGCCCTTCAGCGCGTAGGAGCCGCTGTGCGCACCCGAGTTGACGACCGAGCCGGTGCTGCCGGAACAGCTCCACGGGGCGGGTGAGCCGCTCTCGAAACCGGCGTTGACGAGCAGGTTGCCGTCGGCGGCGCCGGCGCTCCCGGCAAGGGTGGCGAGCCCGCCGGCGGCCAGTGCGGTGGCGGCGGCGAGGCTGAGCAGCTTGACCCGGCCCGCGGGGCGGCGGTGCCGGGCGGGGGCGCCGCCCGCGGCGGCGTCGGGCGCGGGGGTTTCGGGCGCGGGGGTGTCGTGGGGCGCGCGTGGCATGTGGGGTGCCTCTCGGGACGGCCGGCCGCCGCCTCGCGAGGGGGCGCGGGCGGGGGCGGGCGGGGGTGTGGTCCGGTGCGGGGAGGTGCGCGGTGCAGCTTCAAACTGGACTAGACCAGCTGTGCACGTCAAGCACCTACGGCACATCAGAGGCGGCTGCTGGGAAGGTTTTAGGAACGGTTTAAGGCTCCGGCCGTCGGCGTACGGGGCGGGGGGAGTCCGCCCTGTGGAAAGATCCGCGCCGCGGCCGGCCGCCCGCCTACGGTGACCCGATGATCAAGGACTTGCGCATCTGTTTCATCGGGGACTCCTTCACCCAGGGCGTCGGCGACCCGGAGTTCCGGGGCTGGGTCGGCCGGGTGCTCCAGGCGACCGCGGCGGCCGCGGGTCCGCCCGAGGACCTCACGGCCTTCAACCTGGGCATCCGGCGCAACACCTCGGCCGACGTGCTGCGCCGGATCTGGCCGGAGGTCGACGCGCGGACCCTGCCCGGGGCGGACAACCGGCTGGTGGTCTCGGTCGGCGCCAACGACACCACCCTGGAGGACGGCCGGCCGCGGGTGGCGCCGGACCGCTGCCTGGAGAACCTGGCCGCACTGCTGGACGGCGCCCGCGAGCGCGGCCTCGGCGTCCTGGTGGTCGGGCCGCCCCCGGTGGTCGGCTGGGGCGCCGAGCACCTGGGCCGGCTGCTGACCCTGGTCGAGAGGACGGCTGCGCTCTGTGCCGCACGCGGCGTGCCGTTCGTCGACGTGACGGCCGCGGTCGCCGCGGATCCGGTCTGGGCCGCCGAGGCCGGCGGTGGCGACGGCGCCCACCCGGGGGCGGGCGGCTACCGGTTCCTCGCCGACCTCGTGCTGGCCGGCGGCTGGTGGGAGTGGCTCGCCGGGGAGGCGGCTTGACCTAGAGCGCACTCCAAGAGAGAGGGTGAAGCCGTTGATCCGCGACATGAAGGAGCACCGGAAGATGCGTACCTCCACACTTGGTCAGCACGGTCCCGAGGTCGGTGTGGTCGGCCTCGGCTGCATGGGCATGACCTGGGCCTACGGCCTGCAGGACCGCGACGACGAGACCTCGGTGCGGGTGATCCGGGAGGCGCTGGACCTCGGCGTCACCCTGATCGACACCGCCGACGTCTACGGCCCGTACAGCAACGAGGAGGTGGTCGGCGCCGCGCTGGCCGGCCCGTACCGGGAGCGCGCGGTGCTGGCCACCAAGGTCGGCCTGGTGGCCGGCACCGGCGACAAGCGGGTGGAGAACAACGGCCGTCCCGAGCACGTGCGGCGCTCGATCGACGAGAGCCTGCGCCGTCTCGGCACCGACCACGTCGACCTCTACCAGCTGCACCGGGTGGACCCGCAGGTGCCGATCGAGGAGACCTGGGGTGCGCTCGCCGAGGTCGTCGCGGCCGGGAAGGCGCGCCTGATCGGGCTCTCCGAGGTGGGCGTCGAGGAGATCAAGCGGGCGCAGGCGGTGCACCCGGTGGCGTCGGTGCAGTCCGAACTGTCGCTCTGGACGCGGGACGCGCTGGCCGAGGTGGTGCCGTACACCGAGGCGGAGGGCATCGCCTTCATCCCGTTCTCGCCGCTCGGCCGCGGCTTCCTCACCGGCAGCATCTCCTCCGCGGACCAGCTGGCGGCGGACGACTTCCGCCGCTCGCTGCCGCGGTTCCAGGAGGACGCGCTGGCGGCCAACCTGGCCCTGGTGGAGAAGGTGAAGGAGGTCGCCGCGCGCGTCGGTGCGACGCCGGCACAGGTGGCGCTGGCCTGGGTGCTGGCGCAGGGCCGCTACGTCCTGCCGATCCCGGGCACGAAGACGCCGAAGTACCTGGTGGACAACGCGGGCGCGGCCGACGTGGTGCTCCCGGCGGCGGACCTCGCCGAGCTGGACGCCCTCCAGGCCCCGACCGGCGGCCGGTACTGAGCGCCCGGTACCCGAGTACGCCGGTCGTGCCGCGCGGCAGCGGCCGGCCGGGACGGCGGGTCGGGGGTCCGGGCCGTGGTGCCGCGCGGCCCCGGGCGGGCCGTCGCAACGACCGGCGGCCCGCCCCGGCTCACCGCTCCTTGACCCAGACCAGTTGCCGCCCGGTCTCGCCCGGTGCCCGGACCGCCGCGTCGTCGATCCGGGCGAGCCGGTAGCCGAGCTTGCGCGGCACGGCGGCGCTGGCCGCGTTGGCCTGGTCGCAGTGGATCTCCACCCGCCCGACGCCGGGCAGGGCGAGCGCGGCCCCGGTGAGCGCCTCGGCGGCGGCGGTGGCGATGCCCCGGCCGACGTGGTCCGCGTCCACCCAGTAGCCGATCTCCAGTGCGCCCGGGCCGATGCGGCCGTGCAGGCCGAACGAGCCGATCACGCTGCCGGGCCGGGCGTCCAGGCCGACCAGGTAGATGTAGTCGGTGCCGGCGTCCCAGGCCGCGACCCCGGCTCTGGTGACCTCGGCGGTCTGGGTGGGGCTGGGCGCCTCGGCCGCCCACTCCAGCCAGGGCCGCAGGTGCTCCAGGTTGGCGCGGACGGCGGCGTTGAGCGCGGCCGCGTGGTCGGTCGAGCGGCGGTGCAGCGAGACGCCGCCAGCCAGCCGCAGCAGTTCCGGCGGCCGGCCGGGGGAGACCTCACAGGACCGGGGCATGACAGGACTCATGACCGCGATTATGACCATGGTCCAGACCTGCCACCACCGGGAACGCGCCGGGACGGGGCGCAGCCCGGGGGCGCGTCAGAGGCGCACCAGGACGTCGTCGAGCTCCTTGCGCCGAAGGTCGGGGACGCGCGCGCCGTCCGCGGGGTAGCCCACCGGGATCACGTACGCGGCCCGTTCCTCGGACGGCCGTTCGCACACCTCGTTGAGGAACCTCATCGGGCTCGGGGTGTGGGTGAGCGTGGCCAGCCCGGCCTGGTGCAGGGTGGCGAGCAGCAGGCCGACCGCGATGCCGACCGACTCCTTGGTGTAGTAGGGGCGCGGCGAGTGCGGGCCCTTGTGCACCTCGAACACCACGATCACGGCGGGCGCGTCCTCCAGGAAGGGCTTGCGCCAGTCGGTGCCGATCGGGGCCAGCGCGGCCAGCCACTCCTCGGAGGCCCGGTGCGCGTAGAACTCGCGTTCCTCCGCCTCGGCGGCCTCGCGCAGGGCCCGCTTGCGCTCCGGGTCGGTGATCACCACGAACCGCCACGGCTGGACGTGCGCGCCGCTGGGTGCGGTGTTCGCGGTGCGGACCGCCCACTCGACCACGCCGTCCGGGATCGGGCGGGTCGAGTAGTCGCGGACGGTCCGGCGCTGTGCCATCACGTCGTGGAAGGAACGGCTGCGCGCCTCCGCCTCATGGGCGGGCACGGTCATCGGGGTCAGCGGGACGGTGGGGTGGGGCGTTCCGGCCGCGGTGTCGTCAACTGCACTGTCAACCATGGCCGACAGCACAGCACATGGCGGGCGGCCGGGGAAGAGGTAAGGTCCAGACCACTTCCCCGGCCGGTCCGGAAACGCCGGGCCCGCGCCGGAAACGCCGGGTCGGCACCGGAAACGCCGGGTCGGCACCGGAAACGCCGGGCCCGTCCGGGCTCAGCTCTCGTGGACGCGCCCGTCCCTGACCTCGATCCGCCGGTTCACCGCCACCGTGTCCAGCATCCGGCGGTCGTGCGTGACCAGCAGCAGCGTGCCGGTGTACGAGGCGAGCGCGGACTCCAGCTGCTCGATGGCGGGCAGGTCCAGGTGGTTGGTGGGCTCGTCCAGCACCAGCAGGTTGACCCCGCGGGCCTGGAGCAGCGCCAGCGCCGCCCGGGTGCGCTCGCCGGGGGAGAGGGTGTCGGCCGCGCGCAGCACGTGGGCCGCCTTCAGGCCGAACTTGGCCAGCAGCGTGCGCACCTCCTCCGGCGTGAGCTCCGGTACGGCGGCGGCGAACGCCTCCGCCAGCGGTTCGCCGCCGAGGAACAGCCCGCGTGCCTGGTCCACCTCGCCGACCACCACGCCCGAGCCCAGCACGGCGCTGCCGCCGTCGAGTTCGAGCCGGCCGAGCAGCGCGGCCAGCAGGGTCGACTTGCCCGCGCCGTTGGCGCCGGTGATGGCGACCCGGTCGGCCCAGTCGATCTGCAGGTCCACCGGGCCGAGGGCGAAGCCTCCGCGGCGGGCGGTCGCCGCACGCAGGGTGGCGACCACCGAGCCGGAGCGCGGCGCGGTGGCGATCTCCATCCGCAGCTCCCACTCCTTGCGCGGTTCGTCGACCACGTCGAGGCGCTCGATCATCCGCTGGGTCTGCCGGGCCTTGGCGGCCTGCTTCTCGGTGGACTCGGAGCGCATGTTGCGCCCGATCTTGTCGTTGTCGCCGGCCTTGCGGCGCGCGTTGCGCACGCCGTTCTCCATCCAGCCGCGCTGCATCCGCGCCCGGGCCTCCAGGCCCGCCTTGGTGTCGGCGTACTCCTCGTACTCCTCGCGGGCGTGCCGGCGGGCCGTCGCGCGCTCCTCCAGGTAGGCCTCGTAGCCGCCGCCGTACAGGTTGACCTGCTGCTGGGCGAGGTCCAGCTCCAGCACCTTGGTGACGGTGCGGGCCAGGAACTCGCGGTCGTGGCTGATCAGCACGGTGCCCGCGCGCAGGCCCTTCACGAAGGACTCCAGCCGCTCCAGGCCGTCCAGGTCGAGGTCGTTGGTGGGCTCGTCGAGGAGGAAGACGTCGTAGCGGGAGAGCAGCAGCGAGGCCAGGCCGGCCCGGGCGGCCTGGCCGCCGGAGAGCGCCGTCATCGGCAGGTCGAGCGAGACCTTGAGCCCGAGCGAGTCGGCGACCTCCTCGGCCCGCTCCTCCAGGTCGGCGCCGCCCAGGTCCAGCCAGCGGTCCAGGCTGGTCGCGTACGCGTCGTCGGCGCCGGGGCGGCTCTCGACCAGGCCCTCGGTGGCCTCGTCCAGCGCGGCCTGCGCCGCCGCGACGCCCGTGCGCCGGGCCAGGAAGTCCCGGACCGACTCACCCTCCCGCCGCTCCGGTTCCTGCGGCAGGTGGCCGACGTTGGCGGACGCCGGGCTGAGCCGCAGCGACCCGCCCTCGGGGGTGTCCAGCCCGGCCAGCAGCCGCAGCAGCGTCGACTTGCCGGCGCCGTTCACGCCGACCAGCCCGATCACGTCCCCGGGGGCGACGACCAGGTCCAGGCCGGAGAAGAGGGTGCGGTCGCCGTGGCCGGCGCTGAGGTCCTTGACTACGAGTGTGGCGCTCATGATGTCCCCGATTCTAGAAGAGCCGGGGAACGCGGCGGGGCCCGCGGCGGTGAGGCCGCGGGCCCCGGCGGCCCGGAACACGGGTCGTCCGGGGGCGGCGCGCGTCCGGGACGCGCACCGCCCCCGGACGCGGACGCCTCAGGACGTGCCCGGGGTCACTTCTTCTTGGAGATGTACTCCAGCGCGTGCTGGGCGACGTCGTCCAGGTACGGGCCGGCCTCCCAGGTGTTGTCGTTGCCGCCGATGGAGGTGTCCGACACCAGGACCTGCTTGCCGTCCTTGGTGGCGAACCAGCCGCCGCCGCTGTCGCCGCCGGTGCCGTTGCAGCCGATGGTCAGCATCGCCGGGCGGCTCGGGTCGATCGTGTGGCGGACCGGCTTGGGGCTGTCGCAGTGCTCCAGCTCCATGCCGTCGAAGGGCTTGCCGGCCGGGTAGCCGTAGCTGCTGACCGCGGTGATCTGGTCGCGCGGGGCGTTGAACCAGACCGGCACCGAACCGCCGACGACCTCCTCCAGCGACTTGTTGCTGCCGTCCGGGTTGGCCACCCGGATGATGCCGAAGTCGTACTGGCTCCACGCGCCGCCGTACTCCGGGTCGGCCTCGCTCGACCAGGTCGGGGAGACGATGCCGGCGACCGCGCCCCACTCGCCGTACGGCTCGGCCTGCGCCAGCGAGCCCTGCTTGCCGCCGCTCAGCGCGCCGGTGCTGTTGAACGCCGGGGCGAAGGTGATGTTGGTGTGCGACTTGCCGCCCTTGCCGCCGTGCAGGCAGTGGCTGGCGGTCCACACCAGGTTGCTCTTGCCGGGGTTGGCCGGGTCGGAGACGACGGTGCCCGAGCAGACGTACTCCTGGTTGCCGTCCTGGAAGAACAGCTTGCCGTTCACGTGGAAGTTCTTGGCGAACGGGTGCGGGACGGGCTTCTCCTCGACCAGCTTCGGCATCGGGTCGTTGCCGCCGTCCGGCTGGGAGGTGGGCTGGCCCGAGGCCGTACCGGTCGGCTGGGCGGTGGGCGCCGTCGTCGGCTGCGGGTTCGGCTGGCCGGGCTTGGACGGCTTGGCCTTCAGGATCTTCTGGAGGTCCCAGTAGCCCTTCACGGCCGGGGTGATCACGTTCTGCTGGGCGAACTTCTCCCAGTCGTCGTACTTCCACTTCTTCAGCTCGTCGAGGCTGGGCAGCTTGATCGGCGCCGCGCCCGGCTTGTCCGTGCTGGTGGCCGCGGTGGTGGGCGCCGCGGTCTCGGCCCCGGTCGTGTCGCTGTTGTCCGGCCCGCACGCCGTCGCGACCACCATCGTCAGCGCGACCACGGAGGCGCCCAGTGCAGCACGAGTCGTCCGGGATATGTGTGACATCAGTTCAATTCCCCCTGTGGATGGACGCCGTACGTTCCGGGGACGCCCGGGCCACTCGTACGGCAGGTGAGGAGTCTGCCATGCGGATAAAGGCGTCCTTACATCCGCCCCTGACCGGGACGCGGTTGTCACCGGATCGGCACGTGATCGGCACGGAGGAAAATCGGTTGCAGGTGCCTGCGGGCCTCCGTAGCGTCATCCGTGCCACCCGTCAGAACAGGAGAAGGCCGTTGCTCTACTGAGGTCCCGAGACACCGCCCCCGCCGCGATGCAGCCTGCCGATGCAGCCCGTCGACGCAGCCTCCCCGACGCAGTTCCGTCGGCGCTCGTCGATGCAGCCCTGCCGATGCAGTCCCGCTGCCCGCGGTCCGTGAGTGTGCGAGTGCGCGACCTCAGTGGTGAGCCGGTCCGCGGCCCTTGACGGCCCCCGGCCCCCGCCACCTCCCTGCGTGCACTCCTGCGGTGTTTCCCGTGTTGCTCCCCAGACCGCAGGCAACCACCCGGGAGGCCACCCATGGCACAACCCATCACCTCCGTCCTCTGCACCGACCTCGGCTTCGAATGGCCCGACGGGAAAACGGTCCTGGACGGCTTCCACCTCGCCGTCGGCCCCGGCCGGACGGGCCTGATCGGGCTCAACGGCGCCGGAAAGTCCACCCTGCTGCGCCTCGTGGCGGGCGAACTCACCCCCACCGCGGGCACCGTCAAGGTCGGCGGCGAGCTCGGCTACCTGCCGCAGGGCCTCACCCTCGACACCGGCCTGCGGGTCGACGAGGCGCTCGGCGTCCGGGCCACCCGCGAGGCCCTGCACGCCATCGAGGCCGGCGACACCGACCAGCGCCACTTCGACGCCGTCGGCGAGGACTGGGACGTCGAGGAGCGCGCCCGCGCCACGCTCGACCGGCTCGGCCTGCACCGGCTCGGGCTCGACCGCACCACCGGCGAGCTCTCCGGCGGCGAGGCGGTGCTGCTGAGGCTCGCCGCCCTGCTGCTGCGCCGCCCCGACGTCCTGCTGCTCGACGAACCCACCAACAACCTCGACCGGGCCGCCCGCGAGCGGCTCTACGAGACGGTGGCCGGCTGGAGCGGGGTGATGCTGATCGTCAGCCACGACCGCGAGCTGCTCCAGCACGTCGACCAGATCGCCGACCTCCGGGACGGCCAGGTCACCTGGTACGGCGGGAACTTCGCCGAGTACGAGCGCACCCTCGCCGCCCAGCAGGAGACGGCCGAGCGGATGCTGCGCAACGCCGAGGCCGACGTCCAGCGCCAGAAGCGGGACCTCGCCGAGGCCCGCATCCGGCTGGAGCGCAGCGCCAGCTACGGCAAGAAGCGCTCGGTCACCCGCAACGACCCGCACATCTTCCGCGGCATGCTGAAACGCCAGGGCCAGGAGACCGCGGGCCGGCTCCAGGGCATGCACACCGAGCGGCTGGAGGAGGCCAGGCAGCGGCTCACCGCCGCCGAGGAGGCGGTGCGGGACGACGCCGAGATCCGGATCGACCTGCCCCGCACGGCCGTCCCGGCCGGCCGCACCGTGCTCACCCTGCAGAAGGTCCGGCTGCCGTACGGCGCCACCGCCGACCTCGACCTCCGCGGTCCCGAGCGGATCGCGCTGGTCGGCCGCAACGGCTCCGGCAAGACCACCCTGCTGCGTGCCATCGCCGGTGAACTCGCCCCGCTGGAGGGCGAGATCACCACCCCGGTGCCGGTGCGCCACCTGCCCCAGCGGCTCGACCTGCTGGACGACGGGCTCACCATCGTGGGGAACGTCAAGCGGTTCGCGCCGAACGCGGGGGACAACGCGATCCGGGCCCGGCTGGCCCGGTTCCTGTTCCGCGGCGGCCGGGCCGACCAGCCCGCCGCCACCCTCTCCGGCGGCGAGCGGTTCCGCGCCACCCTGGCCGCCCTGCTGCTGGCCGACCCGCCGCCGCAGCTCCTGCTGCTCGACGAGCCGACCAACAACCTCGACCTGGCCAGCGTCCGCCAGCTCACCGAGGCCCTCGCCGCCTACCAGGGCGCACTGATCGTGGTCAGCCACGACCTGCCGTTCCTGCGCGGCCTGGGGCTCACCCGCTGGCTGGAGCTGGACGGCGAACTGCGGGCGGTGGAGCCGATGTAGCGCGTACCGGTGCGCGCCACCGGCCCCACCGGCCGGTGGTGCGTACCGGCCGGTGGTGCCCACGGGCCGGCGGCGCGTACCGGGGGTGCGGCTACGTGCCGGAGGAACCGCCGAGGGCCTGACGGGCCCGGCTCAGCGCCGAGTCCTTGAGCCCCTCCAGCTCCTCGGGGGTGAACACCGGTGTGCGCACGTCCGGAGGGATGCCCGGCCCGTCGAAGGAGGAGCCGTCGGGGGTCAGGAACTTCTCGTTCGGCAGGATGACCGCGAACGTCGGCGACAGCAGCCGGATCATGATGTCGGAGAAGACGCCCTGGGTGTTCTCGCCGATCCGGGTGACGTGCGGGCTGCGCGCGATCAGCGCCTGGGTGAAGGTCTCGCCCGCGCTCACCGTCGAGCCGGCGGTGAGCAGGGCGACCGGCCCGGTGTGGCGCGCGCCGGCCGCCGGCCGGACGGGGATCGGCTGCGGGTTGGTGAAGCGGGTCGGGTCGTCCGGGTCGTTCCGGGCCACCTTGCGGTAGGCGAGGTAGGGCCGGTCGGTGAGCCGGGCGGCGATCCGCAGCCCGAGCTCGTCCGACCCGCCGCCGTTCAGCCGGACGTCGATCACCAGTCCGTGTGGCCGGGCCGGTCCGGCCAGCAGGGCGTCCAGGGCCCGGTCGAGCTCGGCGGCCTGGGCCTGGTAGCCGCCGTCGTCGACGTAGTCGTCGAAGCCGCTGACCCGCAGGTAGCCGATCCCGCCGGGGAGTTCGCCCACGCCGAGCCTGCCGCCGCCGAAGAGCACCTCGGGGGCCAGGAGCTGGGCCGCGACGGCCTCCGCGGACCGTTTCCTCAGCTCCTCGGTCGGCTGGGCCGTCCCGGGCCGCAAGCCCCCGAAGACCGGGGTGAGGCCCCCGCCGGCACGGGCACGGGCCAGCCCGGTGTGCGCGTCGTGCAGCGGCTCGATCATCTCGACGAAGATCTGCTGGAGCCGGTCGTCGGTGGTCTGCGGGCCGACCTGCGGCCGGTAGTGGTCCCGGACGGCGTGCCAGTCGATGCCCTTGGCGGCGAAGAACGGGTAGTTCTCCTTGAAGTTCTCCCAGAAGCGGTCGAAGACCGCGAGCGGGTCGTCGGCGGCCGGCTGCCGGCAGAGCGCCGGCAGCCCGGGCAGCCGCTCCAGGGTCACGGTGCCGACCGACGCGTCGGCCTTGAGCACCGCCCGCCCGTGGCCGCGCGGGGTCACCGTCAACTCGGCGAAGGTCTTGTCCGGCGGTCCGTACCGGGTCGCCCCGCCGGGCCCGGGGGCGCCCACCTGCCGCTCGCCGAGCAGGCCCGGCGTGCAGCTGGACCGCGTCACGTCGTATGAGGTGAGCCGGTCGCCGGAGATCGCCATGACCGCGCCGTAGCCGTCCGTGCGCCACACCCCTTCCAGCCGGTTCGCACCCGGCCGCCCCTCCTGCCCGGGCCCGCCGGGTGCGGCGAACACGGGTGCCGCCGCCCCCACCGTCACCGCGAGCGCCACCGCGGTGGCCCCCGCCGCCCGTGCCATCCGTCCGAACCTCATGCCGGCCTCCGCCGTCTCGTCGGGACTGTCCCGTGGATCCTGCCGGGCCGCCCGGGCCGGACCGGCACGACACCGCACCGGCACGGCGGCGGCCCCCCGGCCGGGTGAACACCCGGCCCGCCGGAACCCCACCACCCCTCGGGCCTCCCCCGCGGAACCCCTCCGCCGCCCTCCCCGCCGACGGTACGGACCCCGGCCCGACGGCGGCGTCACCCGCGGGACCGGTCCACCACCGGCCTTGAGGACGACGCCGTGGCGCACCCGGCTACGACCTGGGAGGTATCCACGGAAACCCCTTTGATGCCCCGTGGGGGCTCGGCGAGGATGCCCGGGTGGAATACGCACCGTCCGACGTCGTGGTTCGGATCCTTCTCGAACTCGGTGAGACCCGAAGCCCGGCCGCCGCCCTCCGGGCCTGCCTGCCGCTCGTCGCCGAACTCTCCCCGGCGGCGGTCGAGCTGCGCCACGACGACGACGACGGCATCGGCGTCGAGCTGCTCGTGGTGCTGCCGGTGCCGCCGCAGGACGCCCGCCGGGACCTCCGGGCCGCCGTCACCCCGCTCGCCGAGCGGCTCGGCCTGGACCCGGAGCGCTTCGAGTTCACCGGTGGGCGGACGTCGGCCGGGCGGGTCAGGGACCTCCGGTCCGCCGGCCGGTTCGGCGCGTACCAGCTGGACGTCCGGCTCGGCGGCGACCCGGCCGGGGACGGCCCGCCGGGGGAGCGCGGGTCTGGCGGGTCCGGGCCGGCGGAGCCGGGGACCGAGGGGCCGACGGAGCTGCTGCCCGAGGGGCCGGTGCTGCCGTGGACGGACGAGGACGAGGGGGAGCTCGCGCAGTGGCACCGGCGTTCCTTCGCCATCTGGGTCCGGCTGGGCGGCGAGTTCGCCGGGGTCGACGAGCGGCGTGCCGGCGAGCTCTTCGAGGAACTGCTCGGCCGCGTCCGACTGGCGGACCTGGGCCCGGAGGCGGTGGCCGAGTCGACGGACGGCCTGCCGCCGGCGGACCCGGGGGCGGTCGGCTGCCAGGCCCTCCTCGGGCCGGTCACGGTGGAGCCCGAGGCGGCGATGGCCGTCGTCCGGCAGGCGCTGGCGGCGGAGCGCGGCTGGTCGGCGGTCCGGTCCGGGGACGCGGGCGGGCCGTACCTGGCGAGCGGGTGGACGGCCGCACACGCGCCCGGCCAGGGGCTGGTGGCGATGGACGTCCTGGTGGCCGAAGGCCTGGTGCTCGGGCGAATCGGCGCGTCGTAGCGGGCGCGCGCCGGAGGCGGTGTGCGGCGGACCGGAGCGGTGCCGGTCCGGTACCCAACTCCCTTGCCCTCCAGTACCATCGGCGCCATGCCAGCGCTCAACATCGAGTACACGGAGCACGAACTCGCCGCCATCCGCGAGGCCGCCGCAGCCGACGGCAAGAGCGTCAGGGCGTACGTCCACGATCTCAGCGTGCGGGAGCAGCAGCGGCGGGTCTTCGTCGACCACGCGGTGGCGTTCTGGAAGGAGCACCGCGAGGAGTTCGACGCGGCCTTCCCGGAGGACGCGCCCGCGGCGTGAGCACGGCGGTCCGGAGCAGCGGAGAGGGGCGGCGGTGAGGCTGCTCCACGTCGACCTGCGCTGGCTGCTCGACGTCCAGGAGCAGGCGTCGCCGGAGGACCTGAGCGTCCGTGACTACTCGGCGTTGCAGGCGGCCGTCGCCCGCCACCGGGTCAACACCGCGCAGCTCGGTCACGACGCCGACCCGGCCTGGTGCGCGGCGACCCTGATGCACACCATCGTGCTGCTGCGGCCGCTGCCGGTGCGCAACAACCTGTACGCCTGCATGACCACGGCCGCGTACATGCACGCCGCGAAGGAGGGCATCGACCCGCCCTACGGCGCCCTGGTCGAGCTGGCCCGGGACGTCGCCGCGGGCCGCTCCGACGTGTTCGCGGCGGCCGACCGGATCCGCTCCTGGCGGATCTGAACGGCCGCCGCGCCCGTGCGGATCAGACCTCGGCGGCCTCGGAGGCGGCCTCGGAGGCGGCTTCGGAGGCGGGCTCCGCCGCGGTGCCGGCTCCCGGCCGGAGCTTGCCCGCGACCAGGGTGCCCAGCCGGTCCAGGCCGATCACGGTGGCCGCGAGGACGACGAACTCCACCGTCAGCAGGGCGATCTGGCCCCACACGTAGCCGTAGCCCCTGGTCGTCGGGTCGAAGAAGAAGTACGGGTACGGCATCGGGTAGTTGGAGAACAGCGCGTTGCGGGTCAGCACGATCGCCGCGTAGCCGAGCGGGAATGCCAGCCAGAGCGGGACGTCCCGCCAGGCGGAGGCGTTGCGGGGCTTCAGCGTCAGCCAGTCGATGATCACCATCACCGGGGTGACGTAGTGCAGGAAGAACGACGACCAGTGCTGGAGCTTGTCCGGCCCGTCGAAGAGCCCGGGCAGCGGGTTGGCGCCGTGCTCCAGCAGGATGTGCGAGACCAGCCCGGTGATCAGGATGTAGAGCGTCGCGGCACCGCGCAGCCGGGGCGCGGGCGCGTCCACCGTGCCCCGCTTGAGCATCCAGTACACGGCGCCGATGAAGTAGCCGAGCACGATCACGTTGCTCTGGATGGTGAAGTAGACCAGGGGCGCGGTCTGGAGGGTCAGGCCGAGGCCCGCCGAGAGCACGATGCCCATGCGCCACCAGAGCGCGGGACGGGTCCGGACTGACATGCGGCCACCAGTTCGTTTCAGGCGATACGGGAGGTATCGGGCGGTAGAGGGAGGGAAGGCCGAACTCTACTCGCTGGTAGGGCCGGGACGGAAGAAACGTTGCAGCGGGCGCTGGTCGGCCCGCCGTCCGCCGGTCACCGCCCCTGGCCACCGTTCCCCGGCCCGCCGTCTGCCGCCCCGGACCGCCGTTCCCCGGCCCGCCGTCTGCCGCCCCGGACCGCCGTTCCCCGGCCCGCCGTCTGCCGCCCCGGCCCGTGGCTCGCCGGTCCTGCGCTACCCCGGCAGTACGAAGCCCGACTCGTACGCGGCGATCACCGCCTGGGTGCGGTCCCGGGCGCCCAGCTTGGCGAGCACGCTGCCGACGTGCGTCTTGACCGTCTCCTGGCTGACCACCAGCCTTCCGGCGATCTCACCGTTGTTCAGCCCGGCCGCCATCAGCCGCAGCACCTGGCCCTCCCGCTCGGTGAGCCGCCCGACCGGCCCCTGTGCGGGTGCGCGCCGTCCGGCGGGGGCGTGGCGCAGGGCCAGGTCGCGCACCGCGGCCGGGAAGAGCAGCGAGTCCCCGCGCGCGACCAGCCGCACCGCCTGGACCATCTCCTCCGCACTGGCCCGCTTCAGCAGGAACCCGGCGGCCCCGGCCCGCAGCGCGTCGTACACGTGGTCGTCGTGCTCGAAGGTGGTGACCACCATGATCCTGGGCGGGTCGGCCATCCCGCCGACCAGCTGTTCGGTGGCCCGGATGCCGTCGATGCCGGGCATCCGCACGTCCATCAGCACCACGTCCGGGCGCAGTTCGCGGACCAGCGGCACCACCTCGGCCCCGTCGGCGGCCTCGCCGACCACGGTGAGGTCCGGTTCGGCGTCGATCACCACCCGCAGGCCCATCCGGACCAGGCGCTCGTCGTCCGCGATCACCACCCGGACCGGCCCGTCGTCCCCGTCCGTCGTCCCCGCCGTCCCGTTCACGGCACCCCGCATCCCCGTCATCGTGTCCCTTCCACCGGCAGCCAGACCGCCAGCCGCCACGTCGTCCCGTCCTCCGCCGGCCCGGCCTCGCAGCCGCCGTTCAGCACCGCGGCCCGCTCGCCGATCCCGCGCAGCCCACGGCCGCCACCGGGGCGGCTGGGGCGGGCCGGGCCCAGCGGGTTGGTCAGCTCGATCTCCAGCCGGCCCGCGGCCAGCGCCACCCGGAGCCCGGCGGGCGCGGTCGGCCCGGCGTGCCGCAGCACGTTGGTCAGGCCCTCCTGGACGATCCGGTACGCCTCGCGGGAGAGGGCGCCCGGGAGCCGTTCCAGGCCGGGCGGCAGCCCGGCGTCGACCTTCAGCCCGGTCCGGGCCAGCTGGCGCAGCAGGTCGTCCAGCCCGGCCAGGGTCGGACCGGCGGGTTCGGCGTCGGCCCGGTCCTCCTCGCGCAGCAGGCCGAGCACGGCGTCCAGCTCGGCGACGGCGGCCCGCGCCGTCTCGCCGATCGCCTGGAGCGCCTCCGCGGCGAAGTCCGGGTCGGTCCGCAGCACCCGGGCGGCCGCCGAGGCCTGGATACCGACCGCGCTGAGCGCGTGGCCGACCGAGTCGTGCAGCTCGCGCGCCAGCCGGTTGCGCTGGGCGAGCACGGTGGCCCGCCGTTCCGCCGCGGCCACCCGCTCCTCCGGGGTGGGACCGAGCAGGACGGGCGCCCAGCGGGCCAGCAGGGCTCCCAGGCCGGCACTGGTGGAGAGGATCAGCAGCATCAGCGCGAGGCCCGTGACCGGCCCGGGCAGCCAGGACGGGAACCCGCGGTCCTGCCAGAACCGCACCAGATCGCCCAGCGAGGGCCCGCCCAGCGGCGAGATCACCAGCATGACCGCGAACGGCGTCCCGGCCAGCGTCATCCCGCTGACCACGCCGCCGAACAGCAGGTGCAGCACGTACCAGGCGGCGGTCTGCCGCCGGGCCGCCCAGGACCGGCCCGGGCCGGTGGCGATCTCGTCCGGCCGGCTCGGTGCGCAGAGGGCCCGCGCGGCCGCCCCCTCCAGGCCACGGACGGTCGGCACCAGCGCGGTGACGGCGGCCATCGGCAGGGACATCCCGAGCGCGGCGAAGTAGAGGAGCAGTTGGACCACCGGACCGTGATCCGGGTTGAGCGCCCCGATCGCCACGGTCGACAGCATCCAGTACGGCATCAGCAGCGCGCCGCCCAGGACCAGGTACACCCAGCGCAGCCGGGCCCGCCGTCCGAAGAGCGCGCTCGCGGCACGCCGCGGCCCCCACCGCTTTGTGCCCGCCCCCGTGTTCACCCGGCCGACTCTACGGCAGCGGTCGTCCGAGCGACGGTGCTCCGGGGGGTGGTCGTCCGCGCGGCAGGCGCCTGCGCCCCGCGAGTGCCCGCGCGTGCCGCGGCGGCCGTCCCGTCGCCGGCCGTCCCGTCGGTGGCCGTCCCGTCGGTGGTCGCGTGCGCGGCCGCCCGTTCGACGAGTGCGATCGCGCCGACCACCAGCACCAGCAGGCCGGTCAGCAGCTGTGCGGTCTCCACCAGGGGCATCAGCCCCGGCACGGCCTTCCGGGGATCGGTCACGTCGGTGACCGTTCCGAACACCACCAGCTGCCAGGAGCCCCAGCCGAACAGGGAGCCGGCCGCCGTCCACGCCACCACCAGCGGCACCCGCAGCCGCCGCTCCGGCCGGGCGCGGAACACCAGGGCCAGCAGCGCGGTCACCGCGGCCACCGCCATGACCGCGATCACGCCGTCCAGCACGGCCACGGACCGGCTGCGCTCCTCGGCGAACAGCACCGGCAGCCCCGTCGCGCCGCCCGCCGCCCAGTACCCCCGGGCCGCCGCCACGCCGAGTGCGAGCACCGCCGCGACGCCGGAGAGGGAGCGCTGGAGGGTGAGCGTGGGGGAGTCGGGCAGATCGCCGATCCGGCTGCGCAGCAGGCCCGCCCAGCGACGCCCCGCGTACAGCAGGAAGGCGGTGATCAGCGCGAGGCCCTGGACCGAGAAGCCGCCGTAGACGACGACGAACACCCAGTCGTCGAGCCCGCCCGGGCCCTGGTTGCCCGAGCCGCCGCCCGGGGCCTTCTCGGCGCCGAACAGCAGGGTGGCCAGCGCGCTCAGCGGCAGCGCCACCAGGATGGTGCCGAGCAGCCCGGTCGCCACCCACATCGGGAAGGCGAGCAGTCCGGCCGGTGCCCGCCGCCCCCACGGGCGGACGAACGAGAGCGCCAGCAGCACCGCGATCGCGTCCATGCCGAAGGTCAGCAGGTTCACCAGCCAGAGCTTGTCCATCTCGGCGGGGTCGTCGACGCCGACCTGGTGGCCGGTCAGCCAGAGCAGCTTGAGCGTCAGGTACGGCACCGTGGCGGCGACGGCGGTCCAGGCGGCCGCGCCGCGCACCCGGTCGGCCGGGGTCTTCGTGGTCATGCCCCCACCCTCCCGGCCCGGCCCCGTGCGGGACCTCCTCCCGGCACACGATCCGCCTCCCCCGCCGGGGGGATCCACCGCTCCGGGGCTCCTGCCGGAGACCTGCGGGGCGGCGGAGGCAGGCGGGTCGGCGGAGGCAGGCGGTGCAGCGGAACCCGCGGGCCACCGGGAACCCGCGGGCCACCGGGAACCCGCGGGCCCGCCCGGGCGGTGTGCTCGGACGGGCCCGGGGCGCGTGGTGCTACGGGAGGATCGGCTCGCAGCCGACGGCCTTGCCGCCGGCGGTGAGGAACTGCCTCCACAGCTCCCCGTCGTCGGGGAAGAGCGTCCGGTCGCCGAGCAGTCGCAGCTTGAGATAGGTGGGCCTGCCCCGGCAGGTCACGACGACCTCGTCGTTGTTCGGGAACGAGAGGCCCATGGTCCAGTGCGCCCGGCCGAACGCCTCCGGAGTGTCCTTGTCGGCGTCCGGCGCCCTGAGCCGGGGTTCGGTCCCGATGGCGAAGGTCGCGGCCGTACTGCCCATCCCGACCTCGCAGGACCAGATCGGGTCCGACGCGGTGGTGGCCCGCTGCCGGTACCCGCGGGCAGCGGACGCGCCGCCGGGGACCGTCAGACCGGGCAGGCCGCAGACGTTGCCGCTGTCCAGATCCTGCTTCGCGCCGGGGGCCGACAGGTGCCCGGGCGCCGGGAGCTTCGGTGTCGTGCAGTTCCGTTGCGTCGCGAGTCCGTTGGCGGCCGCCACCGCGAACCGTGCGAGGTCGCCGTCGCCGACGGAACCCCCCTTGGTCGCGTCCACCCTCGCCCGCACTCCTCCGGTGCCGCAGCCTTCCGGCAGCAGGGCCCACGCCACGGGGCCCGTGACGCCGCCGGCCGAACCGCCGTTGGCCGAGGCGGCGAACAGCCGTGCGCCGGCCTCGGCCTCGGACACCGCGGTGTCCCGGTCCGAGCGGACCCCCACCAGGACCGACCGGTGCCCGCCGAACACCCCGGTGCTCACCACCGCGGTGCACGAGGACCCGCTGTCGTGCAGCGGCGCCGGCTCGTCGTTGTCCTGCTCGCTGATCCGCCCGGGTCCCAGGGCGTCGTGCAGGGCGTCGGCGCTCACCACGCCGTTGCACACGGTGTCCGGACCGAGCACGTTGGTCAGGCTGTACAGCAGCACCCCCGAGACGCCCGCCGTGACCGCACCGATCACGGCCGCCGCCCGCAGGCGCAGCCGCCGGGTGGTGAGGCCGCGCCGGGTGAGGGCCTGGTCGAGTTTCCCCGTCGTCATGCGGGTCACGGGTTGCCGAGCGCGTTGTGGTACGCCCGGTCGATGGAGGAGCGGTAGTGCACCCCGGCGCTGTCGGCCAGCTGCTTCGTCACGCTGCCGGTCGCGTCGATGTCCTGGTCCGAGACGCCCGACCGGCGGGCCTTCTCCTGGATCATGGTCATCAGCTGGGACTCGCCGGCCGTGTAGTTCTTGCTCACGTCGCCCTGGGTCCTGACGTCGAGTTCGGCGTTGGCCTTGTTCGCCCAGTCGGAGGTGCCGATGTCGACGAGCCGCTGGGCGACGTCGCCCAGCGGGAACCAGGAGGCGCCCGGGACCTTCAGCATGTTCGCCGCGGTGCCGTAGACGTGGTAGTCCATCTTGGCCTTCCAGTTGTTCTTGAACTGCTCGTCCGACTTGTGGTCGATGAACGCGTCCGCGCGCACGGCGTCGAGCGCTCCGAGCGCCTTGCCGGACTCGTCGAGGAAACCGGCGAACTGCGGGTTCGGACGGCCGGTCACGTCGGGCTTGAAGTTCTCCGGACCGAACTCGTCCATCCTGCGCCCGACTTCCCGGCTCTCGGACAGGTGGATGACGGCGAACGCCTCCGGGTCCTCGGTCACGCCGCGGATGACGCGCAGCAGCTGTTCCCGGCCGGCCGTGAGCCCCTCCGGGTGGGAGGGGCCGGAGAGGTCCTTGCTGAGGATGTCGTGCGTGTCCGCCGGGAACTCGGAGATCATGTTCGCCAGCGGGCGGCGCAGGACGGGGGAGAGGTCGTTCTCGTGGCCGGCCTGGTCCCCGCCGAGGGTGATGAGCGTCCTGTCCATGATGCGCACCATCGCCCCGTCGTGGGGGCGTACGGGCGGCTGGTTGCCGTGCGGGTCGCGGCCGGTGGTGGCGGCCTCCAGGGCGTCGGCGAAGGCCGCGTGCGAGCTCGCCCTGAGGTCGGCGGGGAACAGCTTGCCCTCGTTGTCCTGGTTGGGCCACTTGCGGTCCTTGAGCAGGTAGTCCAGGTTGCCGCCGGCGGCGGGGTCGAGGAACTCCTTGGACGCCTGCGGGTTGTGGCTCATCGCCCGCATCAGGCCGCCCATCGGGTCGGTCGACCTGTCGCCCGCCACGGAGTAGAAGGGCCCCCAGAGTTCCTCGCCCTTGCGCTTGCTGTGCCTCTCGTAGTCGACGAGGTCGTTGCCGACCCTCTCCAGGAACCCCTTGTCGTAGTTCCCGCCGGCACCCATCAGCTGGGTGAGCGCCGGGTAGTTCTCGTTGAAGCCGGCCGCCGAACCACCCTGCTTGCGGGCGGCCTTGAGCAGGTTGTCCTCCCAGTCCTTGCCCATGCCGCCGTCCTTGGTGGCGGTGGCCAACACCTGGGAGAGGCTGCCGTAGATGTCCTGGTAGTCCTTGGCGTCGTGGTCGCCGTGGGCGTAGCCGTTGTAGGCCTTCGAGTACTCCAGCAGCGCCTCGGGGCCGGTCTTGCCGCCCAGGTTGAGGCTGTTGAGCAGCGTGGTGGAGAAGTCCTTCGAACCGGAGTCGGCGGCCATCAGGTTCTGCAGCCGCTTGCGCTCCTCGTCGGAGAGGGTGCCGCCCTTGCCCATCAGGTCGGCGGCCCGCCGGGCGTCGGCCACGTCGCCGCCGCCGTACGGGTGGGCGTTGAAGGCGGTGGTGCTGGTGCCGACGTCGCTCTGCAGGGCGGACGAGGCGCGCTGGTCGGCGGCGGTGGCCTTCGCGACGGCCTGGGCGATCCGGGTGGTCATCGCCTCGCCCTTGGCCTTCATGTCGGCCTGGTACGCGCGTACGGTGTCTTGGAAGTCGGGGTCGTTGTGGCCCTCGCTGGACAGCGGCGGCCAGCTGACCGTCCCGTCGTCGGCGACGACGAGCTTCTGCTCGTTCGCTTCCTGCAGCGCGGTGTCGAGGTCCTTGCGGGCCGCGGTGAAGTCCTCGCCCGCGTCCCGGATGATCGCGGCGAGGGCGTTGGCGACACCGGTGGCCTGGCTGAAGTCGGTGTCGATGCCCTGGAGGGCCCGGCTCGCGTCGTCGGCGGCCCCGCCCTGCCAGCCCGCCCGCTGCGGGGTGTTGACGAGCTCCCGGCCCACCCGGCCGTCCAGTGACTCCAGCGCCTTGGCCATGTTGGTCCAGGCCTCGGCGGTCTCCGTGACGCCGGAGAAGTCGGCCTCGCGCAGTTCCTTGAAGGACACCATGATCCCTGGGCTCCTCTCTCTTCTCGCGGGTCTCAGGCGCCGAAACCGGCGGTGGTGGCGTGCTCGTTGGCGTGGTAGTTGCGCTGGGTGCTGTCGAGCTTCTCGGCGGTGCCGGTCAGCTTGTCGTGCAGCGTCCTGCACTGCTGCAGCCAGCGCTCGGTGGAGGCGGTGAGCGCGCCGCCGAAGGAGAAGCCGCGGATCCTGGTGGCCGCCGTGCTCGCGTGCTCGGCGAGGTTGTTGCCGCCCTTGCCGTTGGCGTTGTCGAGATCGGTGGCGATCTGCCGGGCGATCCCGGCCGAGGCGTTGAGCTCATGCGGGTTGTCGAGCCGGGTGGTGGGCGCGGTCGGGGCCGGGCCGGGGGAGGGGCTCGGCGTGGGGGCCGCGAAGGGGGAGGTGCCCGGCGCGGAGATCGGGACGACGGTGCCCGGTGCCGGGTTGAGCGGCGCGCCCGGCGGGGACGCCGGTGCGACCGGTCCGGTGGTGAATCCTGGGTTACCCATGTGCGTCTGCTCTCTTTCCTCCGGCTGGGGGCCGGAACCCCTCCGAGCAAGCAGGACGGCCCTGTTGGTCCCTCCGTCGGTGTACCGACGCACCCTTCGTGGTCGCGGTTGCACGGAGCGCGTCAAGGATCCGCGAAGGAGGGGAAGGGCCTGGTGCGGGGGCGATGGCCGGGCCTGGTGCGGGGGTGGCGGCGGGGCCGGGCGTCGGGGGGCGGGGGATGAGGCGTGGTGTCGGGGCGGCGGAAGAGCCGGGTGCGGGGGTGGCGGCGGGGCCTGGTGTCGGGGCGGCGGAAGGGCCGGGTGCGGGGGTGGCGGCGGGGCCTGGTGCCGAGGGCGCCGGAAGGGCCGGGTGTCGGGGGCCGAAGGTCTTGTTACCGGCGAGTCGCTTCCCTATCATCGCGAGTGTGACAGCTTTACTGTCAAACCCCGAAAGGGCTGTAGCCAGTGCATGACTCCAGCAGTCCCGGCCCGCTGGCCGGCGTCCGGGTGGTCGAGCTCGCGGGGATCGGGCCCGGCCCCTTCGCCGCCATGCTGCTGGCCGACCTCGGTGCCGACGTGGTCCGGGTGGACCGGCCCGACCCCTCACCGGTCGCCCCCGACCCCGCGTTCGACGTCACCAACCGCAACAAGCGCTCGGTGCTGGTCGACCTCAAGTCCCCCGAGGGGCCCGGCCAGGTGCTCGACCTGGTCGGGCGCGCCCACCTGCTGATCGAGGGCTACCGCCCCGGCGTCGCCGAGCGCCTCGGCGTCGGCCCGGAAGCCTGCCTCGCCCGCAACCCGGCCCTGGTCTACGGCCGGATGACCGGCTGGGGCCAGCACGGCCCGCTCGCCGCCCGGGCCGGTCACGACATCGGCTACTCGGCGGTGGCCGGCGTCCTCGGCATGATCGGACCGGCCGGCGGCCCGCCCGCCATCCCCGTCAACCTGCTCGGCGACTTCGCCGGCGGCTCGCTCTACCTGGTCGTGGGCCTGCTCGCCGCACTCCACCACGCCCGCGAGACCGGTACCGGCCAGGTCGTCGACGCCGCCATCGTGGACGGCGCGGCCCATCTCACCTCCGTGTTCTGGGGCCTGCTCGCCTCCGGCCAGTGGCAGGACCGCCGGGGCGTCAACCTGCTCGACGGCGGAGCCCCCTGCTACTCCGTCTACCAGGCCAAGGACGGCGGCCACCTCGCCGTCGGCGCGCTGGAGCCGCAGTTCTACGCCGAGTTCGCCCGGCTGCTGGGGCTCGGCCCCGACGCGCCCGGCCAGTGGGAGACGGCCCGCTGGCCCGAACTGCGGGCCCTGATCGCCGCCCGCTTCGCCACCCGGACCAGGGCCGAGTGGGAGAGCGTCTTCGCCGGCTCCGACGCCTGCGTCGAACCGGTACTGACGCTGCACCAGGCCGCCGCGTCCGAGCACCTCACGGCCCGCCGGACGTACGTCGAGGCGGACGGCTTCACCCAGCCCGCCCCCGCACCCCGGTTCTCCGCCACCCCCGGCGCGCTGCGCCGCCCGCCCGCCAGGCCGGGCGCGGACACCGTCGAGGTCGCCCGGGACTGGGGCGTGCCCGGACTCCTGTCCTCCGAGACCTCATCCGACTCCCAGGCCCGATAAGGAGCTTGCCGTGGAACGCGACATCTACACCGAGGAGCACGAGGACTTCCGGACGACCGTCAGGTCCTTCCTCGCCAAGGAGGTGCTGCCGCACTACGACCGGTGGGAGCAGGCCGGCATCGTGGACCGCTCCGCCTGGCTGGCCGCCGGCCGGCAGGGCCTGCTCGGCCTCGCCGTCCCCGAGGAGTACGGCGGCGGGGGCAGCACCGACTTCCGCTACGCGGCGGTGCTGGCCGAGGAGTTCGCCCGGGCCAGCGCCTCCGGCCTGGCGCTCGGCCTGCACAACGACATCATCGGCCCGTACCTCACCTCGCTCGCGACCGACGAGCAGAAGCGCCGCTGGCTGCCCGGGTTCTGCACCGGCGAGCTGATCACCGCCATCGCGATGACCGAACCCGGCGCCGGCTCCGACCTCCAGGGCATCCGCACCCACGCCGTCGACCAGGGCGACCACTACCTGCTCAACGGCGCCAAGACCTTCATCTCCAACGGCATCCTCGCCGACCTGGTGGTCGTGGTCGCCCGCACCACCCCCGAGGGCGGGGCGCACGGCCTCAGCCTGCTGGTGGTCGAGCGCGGCACGCCCGGCTTCGAGCGCGGCCGCAACCTCGACAAGATCGGCCAGAAGTCCCAGGACACCGCCGAGTTGTTCTTCGAGGACGTGCGCGTCCCGAAGGAGAACCTGCTCGGCGAGGAGAACCGCGGCTTCGTCCACCTGATGCAGAACCTCGCCCAGGAGCGGCTCACCATCGCCGCCGCCGCGATCGCCGGCGCCGAGCACCTGGTCGAGATCACCACCGCGTACGTGAAGCAGCGCGAGGCCTTCGGCCGGCCGCTCGCCAAGCTCCAGCACGTCCGCTTCGAGATCGCCGAGCTCGCCACCGAGTGCGCCGTGACCCGCGCCTTCGTGGACCGCTGCATCACCGAGCACAACCGCTACGCGCTCACCCCGGCGGACGCCTCGATGGCCAAGTGGTGGGCCACCGAACTGCAGAAGCGCACCGCCGACCGCTGCCTCCAACTGCACGGCGGATACGGGTACATGAGCGAGTTCCCGGTCGCGCGCGCCTTCACCGACGGGCGCATCCAGACCATCTACGGCGGCACCACCGAGATCATGAAAGAGATCGTCGGCCGCTCCATCCTCGGCTGAGGTCCCTCTTCAACCCCCTGCCCCCGAAAGGCGTTTCCACCGTGACCACCGAAGCGTACGTCTACGACGCGATCCGCACCCCGCGCGGCCGGGGCAAGGCCGCCGGCTCCCTGCACGGCACCAAGCCGATCGACCTGGTCGTCGGCCTGATCCACGAGCTGCGCCGCCGCTTCCCCGACCTGGACCCGGCCGCCGTCGACGACATCGTGCTCGGCGTGGTCAGCCCGATCGGCGACCAGGGATCCGACATCGCCCGGATCGCCGCCATCGCGGCAGGCCTGCCCGACACGGTGGCCGGCGTCCAGGAGAACCGGTTCTGCGCCTCCGGCCTGGAGGCCGTCAACCTGGCCGCGGCCAAGGTCCGTTCGGGCTGGGAGGACCTCATCCTGGCCGGCGGGGTCGAGTCGATGTCCCGGGTGAAGATGGGCTCCGACGGCGGCGCCTGGGCGATGGACCCGATGACCAGCTACGAGACCAACTTCGTGCCCCAGGGCATCGGTGCCGACCTGATCGCCACCATCGAGGGCCTCTCCCGGACCGACGTGGACGCCTTCGCCGCCGAGTCCCAGGCCCGCGCCGCCAAGGCTCAGGCCGACGGGCTGTTCGACCGCTCGGTCGTCCCGGTCCTCGACCGCAACGGCCTGGTCGTCCTGGAGCGCGACGAGTTCATCCGCCCCGGCACCACCGTGGAGACCCTGGCCGGCCTCAAGCCCTCCTTCGCCGCCATCGGCGACGCCGGCGGCTTCGACGCCGTCGCCCTGCAGAAGTACCACTGGGTGGAGGCGATCGACCACGTCCACCACGCCGGCAACTCCTCCGGCATCGTGGACGGCGCCGCCCTGGTCGCCATCGGCAACCGCGAGGTCGGCGAGCGGTACGGGCTGCGCCCGCGCGCCCGGATCGTCTCCGCCGCCGTCTCCGGCTCCGAGCCCACCATCATGCTCACCGGTCCGGCCCCCGCCACCCGCAAGGCGCTCGCCAAGGCCGGGCTGACCGCCGCCGACATCGACCTGGTCGAGATCAACGAGGCCTTCGCGGCCGTCGCCCTGCGCTTCATCCGCGAACTGGGCTTCCGGCACGACCAGGTGAACGTCAACGGCGGTGCGATCGCCCTCGGCCACCCGCTCGGCGCCACCGGCGCGATGCTCCTCGGCACCGTGATCGACGAACTGGAGCGGCGCGACCTGCGCTACGGCCTGGTCACCCTCTGCGTCGGCGGCGGCATGGGCATCGCCACCATCGTCGAGCGCATCTGACCCCGTCGCATCCGACCTCCTCATTTCCCCGGAGACCCGAACATGAGTGACACCACCACCATCCGCTGGGAGCAGGACCAGGACGGCGTGGTCACCCTCGTCCTCGACGACCCCACCCAGTCCGTCAACACCATGAACGAGGCCTTCACGGCCGACCTCGGCACCACCGTCGAGCGCCTGGCCGGCCTCGGCGACGAACTGCGCGGCGTCGTCATCACCTCCGCGAAGAAGACGTTCTTCGCCGGGGGCGACCTCAAGATGCTCTCCGCCGCCCGCCCCGAGGACGCCGCCGCCGTCTTCGAGAAGTCGATGCGGATCAAGCGCGCCCTGCGCCGGCTAGAGACGCTCGGCAAGCCGGTGGTCGCCGCCGTCAACGGCAGCGCCCTCGGCGGCGGCCTGGAGCTCGCCCTGGCCTGCCACCACCGGATCGCCCTGAACACCCCCGCCAGCCGGATCGGCCTGCCCGAGGTCACCCTCGGCCTGCTCCCGGGCGGCGGCGGGATCGTCCGCACGGTCCGGCTGTTCGGCATCGCCGACGCCCTGCTGAAGGTGCTCCTCCAGGGTCGCCAGTACCGCCCGGCGCAGGCGCTCCAGCACGGACTGGTCCACGAACTGGTCGACACCCCGGAGGAGCTGGCCGCCCGGGCGCGCGCCTGGATCGATGCCAACCCGACCGCCGTCCAGCCCTGGGACGTCAAGGGCTACAAGATCCCCGGCGGCACCCCCAGCACCCCCGCGCTCGCCGCCAACCTGCCCGCCTTCCCGTCCAACCTGCGCAAGCAGCTGGCCGGCGCCCCCTACCCCGCCCCGCGCAACGTGCTGGCGGCGGCGGTGGAGAGCGCCCAGGTGGACGTCGACACCGCGATGGTGATCGAGGCCCGGTACTTCACCGAGCTGGCCTGCGGGCAGACCAGCAAGAACATGATCCAGGCGCTCTTCTTCGACATGCAGGCGGTCAACTCCGGGGCCGGCCGTCCCAGCGCCTTCGAGAAGCGGACGGTCCGCAAGGTCGCCGTGCTCGGCGCCGGCATGATGGGCGCGGGCATCGCCTACACCTGCGCCAGGGCCGGCATCGAGGTGCTGCTGAAGGACGTCACCGTCGAGGCCGCCGAGCGCGGCAAGGCCTACTCCGCCGGCCTGCTGGAGAAGGCCGTCGCGCGCGGCCGCTCCACCGAGGCGCAGCGCGAGGAGCTGCTCGCCCGGATCACCCCCACCGCCGATGCCGCCGATCTCGCCGGCTGCGACGCGGTGATCGAGGCCGTCTTCGAGAACCCCGAGCTGAAGCACAAGGTCTTCCAGGAGATCGAGGGCGTGGTGGCGCCGGACGCGCTGCTCTGCTCCAACACCTCCACCCTGCCGATCGGACTGCTCGCCGAGGGCGTCCAGCGCACCACCGACTTCATCGGCCTGCACTTCTTCTCGCCGGTCGACAAGATGCGGCTGGTGGAGATCATCCGCGGCCCGCAGACCGGTGACGAGGCGCTGGCCCGCGCCTTCGACCTGGTCCGGCAGATCGACCGGACGCCGATCGTGGTCAACGACTCGCGCGGCTTCTTCACCTCCCGGGTGATCGGCCAGTTCATCAACGAGGGCGTCGCGATGGTCGGCGAGGGCGTCGACCCCTCCTCCGTCGAGCAGGCCGCCGCCCAGGCCGGCTACCCCGCCAAGGTGCTCTCGCTGCTCGACGAGCTCACGCTCACCCTGCCCCGCAAGATCCGCAACGAGTACCGGCGCGCGGCCGAGGCGGCCGGCGGCAGCTGGACCGCCCACCCGGCCGACGCCGTGGTGGACCGGATGGTCGACGAGTTCGGCCGCCCCGGCCGCAGCGGCGGCGCCGGCTTCTACGAGTACGGCGAGGACGGCAGGCGCGGGCGGCTCTGGCCCGGGCTGCGCGAGCACTTCACGCGTGCCGACGTCGCGGTGCCGTTCGAGGACCTCAAGGAGCGGATGCTCTTCAGCGAGGCGCTGGACTCGGTCCGCTGCCTGGAGGAGGGCGTGCTGACCTCGGTCGCCGACGGCAACGTGGGCTCGATCCTCGGCATCGGCTTCCCGGCCTGGACCGGCGGCGTCTTCCAGTACATCAACGGGTACGAGGGCGGCCCGGCCGGCTTCGCGGCCCGCGCCCGCGAACTGGCCGCCGCGTACGGCGAGCGGTTCGCGCCGCCCGCCCTCCTGGAGCGGATCGCGGCGGAGGGGCGGACGTTCACGGACTGACGTTCACCGACCGGTGGTCACGGACCGGTGGTCACGGACCGGTGGTCACCGACTGGTGATCACCGACTGGTTCGGGCGCCTGAGGTCGGGGGCTGAGGTCGGTGCCTGAGGCCGGGGGCTGGGGCCGGGTCCGGGTCCGGGTTCCGGGGCCGGCGCCCGGCGGGTCCGGGCGCCCGGTCAGCTGGGCGAGTCCGTGGTGTTCCTCGCGGCCTCGCCCAGCTCCTCCTTGAGGGAGCGCTGGAACGCCGTCACCAGCGCCTGCGCGACCATCGGCTGGATGTGGTCGGTCAGCGCCTTCATCCGTTCCAGCTCCGCCGGCCCGGGCTCGCTCTCCCGGTACGGCTTCCACACGGTCTCGCGGAACAGCCGCTGCAGCTCGTGCGCCGTCGCCCGGCTGTGCTCCAGCACGACGGCGCGCGCGGCCAGCAGCGTCTCCAACGGGATCGGCACGTCCAGGATCCGCACGCCGAGCGGCAGCAGCCCCGGGTCCACCCGGAACACCTCGGCGTCCGCCGTCCGCTCCAGCGCCCCCATCGCGCCCAGCCGGTCCAGCTGCGCCTCCGACAGCGCCTGCCCGGCCCGCCGCTCCAGCTGTGCCCGGCTGACCTCCTCCACCGCCTCCGGCGTCCACGACGCCACCAGGGCCCGGTGGATCGCCAGGTCCAGGGAGGTGCTGTCCTGCGGCAGCCGCGCCAGGTACCGCTCGATCGCCGCCAGCGTCAGCCCCTGTCGCTGCAACTCCTCGATCAGCTCCAGCCGGTCCAGGTGCTCCGGTCCGTAGAGGCCCACCCGCCGGGGCCCCAGCTCCGGCGGCGGCAGCAGACCCTTCGTCCCGTAGAACCGCACGGTCCGCACCGTCACCCCCGCCCGCGCCGCGAGCTCGTCGACCGTCAGCCGCGCCTCCACGCCCTCCCGCGCCCCCATCCGACGTCTCCACCTCTGTAGCACCAGTGCTGTGACAGCAGCAGTGTGACAGTGCTGGCCCACACGGGTCCACCACTGCCCCGGGGCAGCCGGGGCCCGTAGGCCGTGCCTGCGGCCGGGCTTGCGGGGGCCCGCCAGGGCCCTGCCGGAGCCTTCGGCGGGGCCTGCGGGGCCTGCGGCGCGAACCCCGTCGGTGGGGGACGGCCTGCGGCCCCTCGGGCTGGGGCGGAGGGGGCGGAGGGGGCGCAGGCCGGCGGTGGGTCGGCGTCGGGCCGGCGTCGGACCGGTTCAGGGGCGGGCGGGTGCGGGCCCGCTCAGGAGCGGGCCGGTCCTGCCGGGGCGGACTCGGCCAGCTCGGGGTGGTGGCGGCGGGTGACCTCGGGGTGGGCCCGGGTGTAGCCCTTCCACTCGTTGAGGCCGAACTCGGCGAAGAGCGGGTTCGCCGGGTCCTGGGTGGCGCCGGGGGCGTGGTGCGCCAGGGGGAAGTCGAGCGGCTCTATGTGGGCGTCGAGGCGCGGGTTGTAGAAGAACGGGACGGAGAAGCGCTCCCGCGCGCCGGGCGGGCTGACCACGCGGTGACTGGTCGCCTTGAGGTAGCCGTCGGTGGCGACCTCCAACAGCTCGCCCAGGTTGACCACGAAGGCGCCCTCCATCGGCGGGACCTCCAGGAAGCCGCCGTCCGGACGTTCCACCTGGAGGCCGCCCACGGTGTCTTGGAGGAGGAGGGTGATGAAGCCGTAGTCCTTGTGCGCACCGACTCCCTGGCCGGCGCCGTCGGGGGCCGTCCCCGGGTAGCGGACCAGCTTCAGCCGCAGGTGCGGGTGGCCGTCGAAGGCGTAGTCGTAGAAGTCGGGCCGGGCACCGATCGCGGTGAGCAGCTCGTGCAGCAGCCGCTTGGCGACGTCGCCGAGGCGGTCGATCCAGCCGAGCGCGGCGGTGCGCAGCTCCGGGAGCGCCGCAGGCCACTGGTTCGGACCCTCCAGCCACCAGTACGGCGGCTCGCTGCTGCCCGGGACGTGCGGGGGCAGCTCGGCGCCGATGTCCAGCTGGTCGCGCCAGTCCTGGCTGCCGCCGGTGCGCTCGTCGCCGGTGCGGGTGTAGCCGCGGTAGTGCGGGGAGTTGAGGTTGCTCACGCCGAGCCGGTCGGCCTCGGGCAGGGTGAAGAAGGCCCGCATCGCCGCCGTGAGGGCGGCCGTCTCGGCCGGGGTCACTCCGTGGCCGACGAGCTGGAAGAAGCCGACGCCGGTGGCCGCGGCCCGCAGCTCGTCGTGCAGCCGGAGGCGGTCCTCGGGGCTGCCGTCGGCGAGCGAGAGGTCGATCACCGGGAGGGCGCCTGCGGAGGCGTCGGCGGAGGTGCCGGCGGGGGCATCCGTGGGCGTGCCCGCAGGGGTGGTCGAGCGGGCGTCCGCGGAGGCGGACGGGGTGGTGGAGGAGTGCTGCTGCGTCATGGGTGACATCCGCTGGGTCTCGTCCCGACCGTTCCCGGTGATCGACCGGGGGCGCCGGGCCACGCCTGGTGCGGCGGGTGCCCGGGGGCCGGGAAGGGGGACGCGGTCTGTTGACGACCGCGCATGAGGGTGGGAGGCGCGAGGTTCAGCCGGAGCGTCGACAGGACATGGTCGTCACGCGGAGCAGGTCCACGTGGCGGCGGCGAACAAGGATGAGCACGTCACCAGCGTAAATGACGGTGGTAGCGGCGGGGAGACCCCGGTCCGAATCTGTTGTCGTGTACGTGTCGAGTGGCGGAAGTTGGTCAGACATGGAGGCTGCCGATCCCCCTGCGGTCACTGCGGTCGTTGCGGTCACCGTGATCACCGCGACCGTTCTGGTCCCCGTGGTCGTTGTGGTCGTTGAGGTAGGCCAGTACGGCGAGAACCCTCCGGTTGTCGTCGTCCGAGGGCAGGAGGTCCAGCCGGACGAAGATCGACGCGGTGTGCTTGGCGACCGCCCGTTCGGTGATCACCAACTGCTGGGCGATGGCCGCGTTCGACCGGCCCTCCGCCATCAGCGCGAGCACCTGCCGTTCGCGCGGGCTGAGCGACGCGACCGGACCCGACGAGGAGTTGTGGGTGAGCAGCCGGCTGATCACCTCCGGGTCCATGGCCGTGCCGCCCTGTGCGACCCGCCGTACCGCGTCGAGGAACTGGGTGCCGTCCATGACACGGTCCTTGAGCAGGTAGCCGATCCCGCCGCTGCCGTCCGCGAGCAGCTCGCGGGCGTAGAGCTGCTCGACGTACTGCGAGAGCACCAGGACCGGCAGCCCGGGCAGTTGCTGGCGGGCGACGAGGGCGGCCCTCAGGCCCTCGTCGGTGAACGAGGGCGGCAGCCGGACGTCCACGACGGCGATGTCCGGCCGGTCCGCGGACACTGCCGCGAGCAGCTCGGCACCGGTCTCGACGGCCGCGGTGACCGTCATGCCGTTCGCCTCCAGCAGCCGGGTCAGGCCGTCCCGGAGGAGGAAAAGGTCTTCGGCGATGACAACGCGCACGGAATCTCCAGCTGTGCGATGGTCGGGCCGCCCGGCGGGCTGCTGACGGCGAGCACCCCGTCGAACGCGGCCAGCCGGCGCTCTGTTCCGCGCAGGCCGGTTCCCTTGGACGGGTCGGCGCCGCCGTGCCCGTCGTCGGTCACCGATATCCGCAGCAGCCCGTCGGCGTCGTGGCCGATCTCGATCCAGACCCGGCCGGCCCCGGCGTGCTTGACCACGTTGGCCAGCAGCTCGCTCACCGCGAAGTAGGCCGCGGACTCGACCGGTGCGGGGGGCCGGCCCGGCAGCCCGCCGGTGACCCGGACCGGCAGCGGCAGGTCGAGTGCCATGGCGTGGACTGCGTCGGCCAGACCGCGGTCGGCGAGTACCGGTGGGTGGATGCCCCGGACCAGGTCGCGCAGTTCGCCCAGCGCCTTGGCCGAGGACGTCCGGGCCTCGGCGAGCAGCGGGCGCAGAGCCTGGGGGTCGTGGTCGAGCAGCTGCTCGGCCACGCTCAGCAGCATCCCCAGCGCCACCAGCCGGGCCTGTGCTCCGTCGTGCAGGTCCCGCTCGATCCGGCGCAGTTCGGCCGCTCCGGCGTCGATGGTGTCGGCCCGCGTTCGGGTCAGATGGCTGACCTGGAGTGCCAGCTCGGTCCGGCGGGAGGACCCCAACAGGGCACGGGCGGCCCGCTCGTGCAGCGTCAGCACGGGCCGGGCGGCCCACAGCGCGACAGGCGGCGCCAGCCAGAGCGCCATCGTGTACAGCATGAGCAGCGAGATGAACCGGCTGCCCCGGCCGAACACCTGGACCAGCGCCGGGACCATGAGCAGTGCCACGGCAGTGAGCACGACGGCGCAGCCGGACAGCACCGCCCAAGCCGTGTCGCGCCACGTCGCCGGATCACCCGGCCAGCTCCCGGCCTGGCGCCACAGCCTCCGCCAGCGCGGTCCCCTGGTGACCGTCGGCCGGTACGGCGGCGCTATCGCCGTGCCGCTCCAGAGGCCGACCAGCCGCCTCGTCTCCGCCGCCACCCAGCGCGCGGCGAGCATCCCGATCACGAGCATCGGAAGCGCCAGCAGCAGCGCCCCGGAGCGGCCGCTCGGCGCCGCGCCTCCGTAGATCACC
The DNA here is from genome assembly GCF_042266225.1 of Kitasatospora sp. NPDC056181. Lineage (NCBI taxonomy): Bacteria > Bacillati > Actinomycetota > Actinomycetes > Kitasatosporales > Streptomycetaceae > Kitasatospora > Kitasatospora sp. NPDC056181. The sequence goes on along the minus strand of NZ_JBHJUK010000018.1, from coordinate 43,666 downwards.
GTGGCCGTCACCGCCAGCAGTCCCGGTGCGAGCAGCGCGGCTCCCGCCGCCCGGCCGGCCGCCCCGGTGGCCCAGCTCAGCGCCCAGACGGCGACCGGCAGCGTCGCCAGGAACATCGCGGTCAACGCACGGAACCGGTTGGGCGCGGACGAGTCGTCAGGGCCCAGCAGGGCGGCGAGCACCAGGACGGGAGCCGCCAGCACGGCAGCCGCTCCTGCCACTGCCAGGGTGACCGCGTACAGCGCGCGCACGCCGTCCCTGAGCGCTTGACCCACCCGTGCGGCCGCCCTCGCCACCACCACCGTGCTCATCACGCACCTCCCGCTGTTGCCGTGTCGTTCTGCATCGTTCCCGGCTGAGCCCGGACCGGGCCCGTCGATCAATGCGGTGGCCAGTCTGCCGGGCGGTCCACGGGCGGCGCACGGTGTCTGAACCCCGAATCCGAGGTGTACCTGAGTACACCTCAAGGAGGCCGTCCAGCCGTCTGTCGAGGCCTGGCCAGCGGTTCGTAGCGTCGTTCCCGTCAGCCGGCCCAGGGCCTTCCGAGGTCGGATCCGCTTCCGCCCGCAGTCCGGGCCGCCCTGATCCGTCCGGGGACCCGGAACCCGTTCCCGCTCCGTCATTCGTCCTCTGTCCGCTCCCACCCCGTCCTCGAACACGCCCCGTATCCCCGTTTCCGAACCGCCCCTGTTCCCGTCTCTGGAGGGCCCGTGACCGCGCCGATCATCCGGCTTCGCGATGTCAACAAGACCTACGACACGTCCGGTACCGCCCGCCCGGCGCTCGCAGGGCTGGACTTGGAGGTCCGGGCCGGCGAGGCGCTGGCCGTGCTCGGCCGCTCCGGCAGCGGCAAGTCCACCCTGCTCAACCTGATCGCCGGCCTAGACCGCCCCAGCACGGGCAGCGTGACGGTGGACGGGGTCGCCGTCCACAAGCTGGGCGAGGCCGCGCTGGCGGGGTACCGGCGAGCCCGGATCGGCATGGTGTTCCAGTTCTTCAACCTGCTGGACGACCTCACCGTCGAGGACAACGTGCTGCTCCCCGCCCAGCTCTCCGGGGTCAGCCGCGCGCGGGCCCGGGCCCGGGCCGCCGAGCTGATGGACCGGCTCGGCGTGGCCCGGCACGCCCGGACGTTTCCCGCCCTGCTCTCCGGCGGCGAACGCCAGCGCGTCGCGGTGGCCCGGGCCCTGATGAACCGGCCTCCGCTGTTGCTCGCCGACGAGCCGACCGGCGCACTGGACACCGCCTCCGCCGCCGATGTCCGGTCACTGCTCGGCGAGTTGAACGCGGAGGGCCAGACGATCCTGCTGGTCACCCACGACACGGCCCTCGCCGGGGCCTGTGCCACCCGGACGATCGAGCTCCTCGACGGCGTCCTGCACCGCGACACACTCCGTGCGGGGGCCGCCCGATGAGCGCGCTCGGCAAGGTGGTCCGGGCCGGCGTCGGCCGCAAGCGGGTGCAGACGCTGGTCATGGTGCTCACCACGATGACGGCCGTCACGGCCTGCGTCCTCGCCGCCGGGCTGCTGGCCGCGGCCCAGGGGCCGTTCGACCAGGCCTTCGCCCAGCAGCGCGGCGCTCACCTCAACGTCCTCGTGGACCAGGCGAAGGCCACCCCGACGCAGCTCGCCGCCACCGCCCACGCCCCGGGGGTGACGGCGCTGGCAGGCCCGTATCCGGCGCTGCCGCTGCGGCCGCGCGTGGGCGAGAACACCAGCGTGCTCCCGGTGGGCGGCGCACTGCCCCCGATGACCCTCGTCGCCCGTACCCTCGACGAGCCGTTGGACGGCCTACGGGTGACTCTCGGCCGATGGCTCGCAGGGCCGGGTGAGGTCGTCCTCCCGGACGGCCGCTCCCCGCTGGCCCTCGGTGACCGGATGACCTTCCCCGACCTGCCCGGCAGCCCGACGCTGACCGTGGTCGGGCTGGCCGCCTCGGTCTCCTGGAGCGCGGACGGCTGGGTCGCCCGCGAGCAGGCCGCCGCGCTCACCGCACCCGGCAGTACGGCGCAGCTGCAGCTGCTCTACCGCTTCGACCACGCCCGCACCGACACCGAGGTGGACGCCGACCGTGCGGCGCTCGCCGCCGCCCTGCCGCCGGGCGCGCTGACCGGAGCCACCTCGTACCTCCCGGCCAAGCGGAATGCCGACCGGACGGCCGAGACGTTCGTCCCGTTCGTCGTCGCCTTCGGCCTGCTCGGCCTCGCGATGTCCCTGCTGACCATCGGGGTGGTGGTCAGCGGTGCGGTCACCGCCGCCACCCGGCGGATCGGCATCCTGAAGTCGCTGGGATTCACCCCTGCGCAGGTCGCCCGCGCCTATGTGGGGCAGGCGCTCGTCCCGGCATCGGTCGGGACGGCCCTCGGCGTCCTCGGGGGGAACGCGCTGGCGGTTCCCGTCCTCGGCCTCGCGGACAAGGCGCTGCGCAGCGGATTGCTCGGCATTCCGCTCTGGGTCGACCTGGCCGTCCCGGCACTGGCGCTCGCGGCGGTCGCCGTGACGGCACTGGTGCCGGCACTTCGGGCCGGCCGGTTGCGCACCGTCGAGGCGCTCGCCGTGGGGCGGACGGCGCCGGGCAACCGACCCGGGGCCTCCCGGACCGTCGCGGCAGCCCAGCGGCTGCTGGCACGGATGCCGGTGCCACGCGCGCTGAGCCTGGGCCTGGCCGGTCCGCTCACCCGGCCGGTGCGCACGGCCACCACCGCGGCGGCGGTGCTGCTCGGAACGGTCGGGGTGACGCTCGGAGTAGGCCTGGCAGTCTCCCTGAACGGGATCCAGGACGGGCTCAACGCCGACCATGCGGGCGCGGTCGTCGCGGCTCCTCCGATGGACGGTCCGCCCGAAGCCGTCGACCGCCTGGACGAGGCTGCTGTCGCGGCCGCGATCACCGCCCGCCCGGGCACGGGGGCCTGGTTCAGCACCGGTCTCGCCCCGGTCACCGTGGCCGACCACACCGGGCGGGCCGACGTGGTCGCCTACGGGGGAGATTCCTCGCGGAGCGGGTACCGGATGATCTCCGGCCGGTGGTTCCACAGCGGGGGAGAAGCGGTGGTGGGATCCGGGTTCCTGGCCACCAACCAGGTACGGGTCGGCGACACGATCACCCTCATCGGCAACGGCCGCCGCAGCGCCCCGGTGCGGATCGTCGGCGAGGCGCTCTCCACGACCGACGTGCTCCTGACCGACCGATCGACCTTGACCCCCCTCGGTACCTCCGTCCTGCCGTCGTCCGTACGGTTCCACATCGACCTCGTGCCCGGCGTCGACCGGCAGGCCTACGCGGACGCGCTTGGCGACGCGCTGCGGCCGCTCGGCCTTGAGGCGGAGCTGGGCGGGACACAGCTGAACATCACCGTTCTCGCGATGAACTCGCTGGCCGCCGTACTCACCTTGCTGTTGGTCGCGGTGGCCGGTCTCGGGGTGCTCAACACCGTCCTGCTGGACACCCGGGAGCGGGTCCACGACCTCGGGGTGCTGAAGGCGCTCGGGATGTCGCCCCGGCAGACCGTCGGGATGGTGCTCACCTCGGTCTGCGGCAGCGGTCTTCTCGCAGGCCTGGTGGGCGTCCCGTTCGGGGTCGCCCTGCACCACTGGATAGTCCCGGCGATGGCCCGCGCCGCCGGGACTGGCGTACCCGAGGCGGACCTCGCGGTCTTCGAACCGCGCGTTGTCCTGCCGCTGATACTCGGCGGGCTGGTGATGGCGCTGCTCGGCGCCCTGCCGCCGGCCACCTGGGCGGCCCGCACGCGGACGGTGACGGCGCTGCGCACCGAGTGATGGCGCCCCGACGGCGGCACATCGCCTGACGGAGGCTTGAGCAGTTGCGCACCGTGCGGCGGCGCAGCAGGCCGCCCGGTGCCGGGCCGTCGCCCCGGAACCCGTCCTTCCAGGGCGACGGCCCGGCCCGGCCCGAGCTGGCCCGGCCCGAGCTGGCCCGGCCCGAGCTGGCGCGAGCCGGGCGAGCCGCCCGCCTCGCGCAGCCCGCCTCAGGTCAGCCGGGTGGTGGCGTACGCCTCGATGGCGTCCCGCTGGTAGGCGGCGAGGCCCGGGGCGATGGCCTCGTACGCGGCGCGCCACTGCTCGTTCTCCACGCACGAGCGGCCGATCGCGCGGTACTCCTCGGCGGAGAGCGGGCGGAGCGCGGCGACCGCCCGGTACTGCCCGTCGACCTCGGCCTGTACGGCGTCGGCGTCGGCGGGGGTACCGGCGGCCATCAGCTCGGCCAGCCTGATCATCAGCGCGGTGCGCTCGCGCTGCCCGGCCTCGATCTCGGCGTCGGTCATCGTCGCGGTCGCCCGCCCGATCGACTCGGCCAGCTCGGGGTAGTCGCGCAGGCTGTCCTCGTACTGGGCGGGCTGGATGCCCTCGAAGAGGTTCTCCGGTCGGTTGATGCCGGTCATGGGCTTACCGTCCTTCCTGGACTGTTCCAGTTCGGTGATCGTGCGGGACACGGTGGCGGCCAGGGCGGTGAGCCGGTCGCGCTCGGCGAGCAGCTGACGGTGGTGGCCCCGCAGGGCCTCCAGTTCGTCCACCTGCGAGGCCAGGATCCGGCCGACCTCGGACAGACTCACCCCGAGCGCCCGCAGAACGAGGACCTGCTGCAGCCTCAGCAATTCACGCTCCTCGTAGTAGCGGTGACCGTTGGAGCCGATCCACGCCGGTGGCAGCAGCTCGATCTCGTCGTAGTGCCGGAGCGTCCTGGCGGTCACACCGGACATCCGGGCCACCTCAGCGATCGACCAGGCCATCGCCGCCTCCTCCCACTGCGGGCGACCGGCGGCCACCGGGCGAGCCCCGGCCTCCGGCCATCACCGTTCCCACGTGTGTCACCGGGCCGGTCCGTCCGGCCCTGAACAGGACGGTAGAAGCTGCCGTTGCGGCAACTTCAAGTCCCGCGGTCGAGTCCCCGGCCCGCACCAGCCGCGCCGGCCTGATCTCAGTACTGATCGCCGAGCCAGTCCAGGGACTGCCCGTGCGGCCCGGTGAGCGCCACCGGCTGCTCGTCGAGGGCGAGTGCGAACAGCGTGCGGTCGTCCGGCACCCGCGCGGGCGGGAGCCGTCGGCCCACGGCGGGCAGGACGGCCGGAGCCTCGTTGGAGATCCAGTGCCCGGGCAGTGTCCGCATCGTCTCCGTGAACCGTTCCACCGCCTCCGGTGGCAGGTAGCTGAGCACGGCACTGTGGAACACCACCGGCGTCGCCCCTTCCGGGACCAGCGCCACCAGCTCGCATACCGCTTCGTTGAGATCACCGCGCACCAGGGCCGGCGGCTCCGCCCGGGCGACCTGCACGGCGCCGCGCAGCCGTTCCAGCCGGTGGGTCTGCTCCGGCCAGACCAGGGCCTCCAGCCAGCGCACGTCGTCCTCGTCGTGGACGTCGAGCGGGTTGAGGTCGATCCCGGCCCGCCGGACCACCTCGGGCAGCCGCGCCGGGAAGGGCACCGGGCCGGACGTCGCGCAGTCCAGTGTCACCGGGCTCTGCGCGTCGCCGAACTCCGACCGCCCGTCGTACCGGTAGCGGTACCGGTCCGGGTAGAGGCAGAGCCCGGCCGAGGCGCCCACCTCGATCAGGGCGAGCGGCTGCGGCAGGCCGGCCAGCACCGGCAGCAGGGTGGCGCAGCGGCCCGGTTCGTTGGTCTGCGTCCGGCGGCGCAGCATCGCCGCCCGGACGTCGCCCCAGTGCGCGGACGTCCAGGCCCGGAACGCCGGGTAGCCCAGGCCGGTCGGTCCGCCGAGGAGGCGGACGACGCCGAGCAGCAGGTTGGGCTGTCGTTTGCCGGCGGGCAGTTCGCCGACCAGCTCCATCAACGCCACGTCCTCGGCCGCCTGTTCGGCGAGTTCCTGGTAGCTCGGCGAGTGCCCGCGGGCCTCACGCGCCGCAAACGCCCGGTACAGCTCGCCCACGTCCGGTGCTTCCGCGCTCCGCGTCATGGTCTTCTCCTCCGTACGGTCCTCGGGGCGCCGCCTCGCGTACTCCCGGCGCGGTTGTCCGGCTACGGACGCTGCGCCCCTCACGCCCCTCATGCCCCTCGCGCCCCTCGCGTTTCCAGCGGTCCCGATTCCGGTGGTCCCCGTGATTTTGGCAGAGCCTTGTCCGCGCCTTTGCCGTCCGCTGTACGGGTGCTAACCCGCTCGCCGCGAGAGTGAATCCACGTCCGACACAGCCAACTCCCCGGAGCAGGAGCCCCGATGAACCCCAAGATCCGCACCCGCACCGTGATCGCCACGGCCGCGGCCGTCGCCGCCGTCGGCACCTTCACCGCCGGCGTCGGCGTGGCCCAGGCCGGCGACGAGCAGAGCCGGCGCGGCAAGGTCACCGAGCGCGAGATAGCCGGCCTCTTCGACCAGTGGAACGCGGCCCTGCAGACCGGCGACCCGGAGAAGGTCGCCGACCGCTACGCCCAGGACGCGGTGCTCCTGCCGACCGCCTCGCCGAAGATCCGCACCAACCACGCGGAGATCGCGGACTACTTCGAGCACTTCCTGCAGAAGAAGCCGCGCGGCGAGAAGATCCGTTCGGTGATCAACATCCTGGACGCCAACTCGGCCGTTGACGCCGGTCTCTACCGCTTCCACCTCACCGACCCGGCGACCGGTGCGACCAAGGCCGTCGAGGCCCGCTACACCTACGAGTACGAGAAGCGCGGCGGCAAGTGGCTGATCGTCAACCACCACTCCTCGGTCCTCCCGGCCGAGGGCTGAGCCCGCGCCGTACGCCGACGCCCGGGTCGTACGCCGGCGCCCGGGCCGTATGCCGGCGCCCGCGCTGTACGCCGGCGCCCGGGCGTCGGTGGCCACGCATCAACGACCGGACCAGTGGTCAGCCCGCGTCGGCTTCCGCCCTCCACATGGAGCGGAGTTGCGCGTCGACGTCGCCCGCCTGGCGAAGACCCGCCTGGTAGGCAGGTTCCCAGGCTGCGAGGTCGCCCATGTCCGGGCCGAAGGCGCGCACCGAGGCCGGGTCGGGCCCGATGGTCGCCACGGTGCCTGCCCCTACGGCCGCCAGCTGCTGGTCGAGTGGCTCGCGCGGGAACAGGTGGGCCATCGGCTCGATCACGACCAGCGTGCGGGCTCCAACGGCGAGATCGGCGTTGGGGCCCGCACGCAGGGCACCGTCCATGTACCGCCGGCCGTCGATGGCAACGGGCGGCGCGGCCCCGGGGAAGGCGCTACTCGCTGCGACCGCGTGCTCCAACGGCACGCCGCTGTCGCGGTCCCACACCACGGGCTCGCCGGTGGTTGCGTCCACGGCGGGGATCAGCAGCCGCCGCTCGGGCCACGCGTCCGCACCGATCAAGGCGGCGCGCCCCGCGATCAGCGCCTCCTCGGCCTGGGGGTCGGCGCCGTCGAGCGCGAGCCGGCCGACGCGACGCCGGGCCTCGCCGGGTTCCAGGCTGCGGTCGCCGAGTACGGCGAACACCTCGCCCCTCCGGCCGGGGTCGGTCTTGAGCCGGTGAGCCGGCTGGCGGGCCGACGTCGCGAGCCGCCCCGGGTCCTGGCCGGTGGCGAGCAGCGCTCCGACGATCGCGCCGGCCGACGTCCCGACGATCAGGTCGGCTTCGCCCAGTTCCACCCCGGCGCGGCGCAATCCGTGGGCCAGCCCTGCCATCCAGGCGGTGCCGGCGTGAGCCCCGGGACCCAGGACGAGTGCTCGGTCGAAGGTGTGCACGGTGATCTCCCCTCGTTATTGAAACAGTCGTACCATATACTCACTGATGCAGGGTCAAGTCCGAGTTGCCGAGAGGGGGTCCACCGTGGGGCGACCCGCTGATCCCACCCGGCGCGAGCGCACGCTGGAGCAGGCGACCGACTACGTGCTGGCGCACGGCTTGGCCGGGCTGAGCCTGCGGCCGTTGGCCGCAGCCCTCGACACCAGCCCACGGATGCTGCTCTACGACTTCGGCAGCAAGCAGGAGTTGGTCGCGGCGGTCCTCGCCGAGGCCCGTCGCCGAGGTGCTGTGCGCCTGGCCGGGCGCCTTCCGAGAAATACGGGCTCCGTACAGGAGCGGCTGCGTGGCATCTGGGCGTGGATCAGTGCGGACGAACGTGCGCCGTTCGTCCGGCTGTTCTTCGAGGTGCACGCCGACGGACTGGTGCACCCCGAGAACTACCCCGACCAGGGCGAGGCCATCACGGACTGGTTCGACACGCTCGGCGCCACCTTCCGCGACGTCTCCACCGGTCCTGACGACACCGTCACGCCCACGTTGGTCATGGCCGTTGTCCGGGGTCTGCTGTTCGATCTCACGGCCACCGGCGACCGCCACCGCGCCGATCGTGCGCTGGACCGCTTCGCCGAACTCCTGAACCGGTGAGCGGTCCCGGCAAGGACTCGAGGTCGAATCAAGGGTATGGATGACGGAGGCGTGGCGCTCGCAGTGGCGGGCGAGGCGGGTGGGTGGGTGGGAGGCGTTTTGCCAGGCGTGGGTGCGTTCCACGCGCCACCCCGACGTGCCACCCCGACGTGTCACCCCGGTGTGCCCGGATCCGCGCCTTCCCGCCCCTGCGCGCGATGTGGCCGAGCGGGCGCCGCGTCTGTCCTGCGGCCGGGCCACCGCCGCCGCGCCTGTCCGCGCGCCCTCTAAACCTTGGGCTGCGGGCTAAACCCGGGGCCGCGGGCTAGACCCGGGGCCGCGGGCCGGTGCGGGCGTCGGTCCGCAGGCCGGTCGCCCGCAGGCCGATCCGGACCGCCAGCCCGCCGCCGGACGCGTCCCGCAGGGCCACCGTGCCGCCGTCGTCGGTCACCAACTGCTTGACGATGGCGAGCCCGAGCCCCGAACCCGAGCGCCCGGTGAGGCCCTGACCTCGCCAGAACCGGTCGAACGCCCGGGACTGCTCGGCGGCGGACATGCCCGGGCCCTGGTCGAGCACCTCCAGCACCACCTCGTCCCCGGCCGCCGCCTCAAGCCGGACGGTGATGGTGGCGCCGTCGGGGGAGACCTCCAGGGCGTTGGAGAGCACGTTGTCCAGCACCTGGTCCAGGTTGCCGGGGCCGGCCAGGACGTGCAGGCGTTCGTCGGGGTCCCCGGTGAGCGCGATGGTCACGCCGCGCTCGTCGGCGGCGGGCCGCCAGACGCTGAGCCGCTCCTCGACCAGCTCGCGCAGCGCCAGCGGCTCCGGGGCCGAGACCTTGGCCTCGGCCCGGGCCAGCACCAGCAGGCCGCTGACCAGCCGGCTCATCCGGACGACCTCGGCGGTGGCCTGGTCCACGTCCTCGCGCACGAACTCGTCGTCGACGCCGTCGGCGATGTTGTCGAGGGAGAGCCGCAGCGCGGTGAGCGGGGTGCGCAGTTGGTGCGAGGCGTCCGCGACGAAGATCCGCTGGGAGGCGACCAGGGTGTCGAGCCGCTCGGCGCCCTGGTTCAGGGTCCGGGCCAGCGTCCGGGTCTCCTGTGGGCCGGTGACGGGGGAGCGGGCGGTGAGATCCCCGTCGCTGAACCGGCTGGCCATGTCGTTGAGCTGCCGCAGCGGCTTGGTGAGCAGCCGGGCCACGATCGCGCCGAGCCCGGCGGCCACCGCGATCACGCCGACGGCGAGGATCGCGCGGAAGCCCCAGATCCGCCAGAGCCGGTCGCTGAGGTCGGCGGTCGCGTACCGGATGCGCACCGCGCCGACGATCCGCCCCCCGCCGGTGGCACCGGTGGTACTGGTGGCACCGGCAGTGCTCCCGGCAGCACCAGTACTGGCAGGACCACCAGTGCTGGCAGGAACGGCAGTACCGGGCGCACCGACTGCACCCGCGGCACTGACGCTCGCGCCCGTTGTGCCTGTCGCCGCGCTTGCTGTTGTGCCTGTCGCCGTGCCCGCCCCGGCGCCCGCCGCATCCGACCGGGCGTGTGCGGGGACGGTGACCACCAACTCCGGTCCCCAGACGAGGCTCGAACCCCAGTCCGCCGTGCTCCGCCCGCTCCGCAGCGCGTCGGTGAAGGCCCGGTCCGCGGGGTGGGCGGGCAGGGGCAGTGGCGGAACGGCCGTCCCGTCGGCGGCCACCGCCTCCACCGTTCCCGGGGTCTCGTCCGCGTACGCCCCAGCGACCCGGGCCAGCGCCTGCCGGGCGGGCTCGTCGCCGTCGCCGAGCAGCAGCGCCATGGTGGTCGCCTCGCGGCGCACCGACTCCTCGGTGTCGCCGCGCAGCTGGGCGGTGAGCGTGAACGCCACCGGGACGGTGAACGCCGCCAGCGCCACGCCGACCAGCAGGACGTAGCTGACGATCAGCCGGCGGATCACGAAACGCGCCCACCGTCTGCCGCCGGGCCCCCAAGCGCCGGTCCCCCAAGCGCCGGTCCCCCAAGCGCCGGTCCCCCAAGTGCTGGATCCCCATGTGCCGGGCCGCCGTTCCCCAGGTTCCCGAGCGCCGGGCCCCCGTCTCCCGGGCCCCCGTCTCCCGGGCCCCCGTCCCCCGGGCCGGCGATCACCAGCCGGAAGCCCACGCCGCGCACCGCCTCGATCGCCACGGCCCCGGCGAGCTTGCGCCGCAGCGCGGCCACGTGCACGTCCAGCGTCTTGGTCGGCCCGAACCAGTTGGCGTCCCAGACCGCCTCCATGATCTGCTCGCGCGACATCAGCGCGCCCGGCTCCTCCGTCAGGAAGGCCAGCAGGTCGTACTCCTTCGGCGTGAGCGCCACCTCAGCCGCGTCCAGCCACACCCGTGCGGCCTTCCGGTCGACGGTGAGCCGTGCGCCGTACCGCTCAGGACCGGTCGTCGGCTGGGCCTTAGGTTGCACCCGCCGCATCACCGCCCTGATCCGGGCGATCACCTCGCGCACCCCGAACGGCTTGGAGACGTAGTCGTCCGCACCGATCTCCAGCCCGACGACCCGGTCCGTCTCGTCGCTGCGCGCGCTGATCACGATGATCGGCACGTCCCCGCGTCGGCGCAGTGCCCGGCAGACGTCCAGCCCGTCGGTGTCCGGCAGCCCGAGATCCAGCAGCACCAGGTCGTAGGGTGCGGCGGCGGCCAGCGCGGCCGTCCCGGTGGTCACCCACTCGACCTCGAACCCGTACCGCACCAGCCCGCGCTGCAGTGACTCCGCGACCGGCTCATCGTCCTCCACCAGCAATACACGCACGACCCGAACCCTATTGACCCGTCCCGGCCCTCCTGACACCGCCACCCCACGCCGCCACCCCACGCCGCGAAGCCGGCCGGCAGACCCCACTGGCAGACCCACTGGCCGGCAGCTGTGAAGTCGCCCGCCCCACGCCCGGGCCACCTCTCCGCCGAACGCCAGGGCCGGCGGACGGCCTGTGCCCGCCGGCGGCAGAGCGGGCGGGGCCGTCGGAACGGGTGGGGCCGGCTGGACCGCTCCGGGACTGACGCTGTCCCTCACCGTCTCGGTACCGCAGGGACCCGCACCGGACCGGTGGTGGTCCGTTCGTCCCACCGGGACGGGCAGCCCCCACAGGTCTGCACGACGCGCGCGAGTGTCCGGTCATCCGCCGTCCCCGCCGTCCCCGCCGTACCCGCCGTACCCGCCGTCCCCGCCGTACCCGCCGTCCGTCGAGCGCGCCACGATGGGTCGTTCGGGGGCGGCCGCCTCGGCTCGAAAAGCAGTTGCCGGTGTGCGGCGGCGCGCGGCGATACTCCCGCATGAGCAGAATCGCGCAGGTCATCGTTCTCGCGCACTACGCGGATGAGGTCATGGAGCCGCTGACCAGGCCCGACGAGTCGCGCAGCTGGTGCGGCCAGTTCACGCCGCTGAACCTCTTCGTCGGCGGGTGGGTCATCGAGTTCGAGCGGATGCGGCCTCGTACCGGGCTGCTGAAGCACCTCGAATCGCTTCCGTGGCCCGACCCGGGGAAGGTCCAGGTGCTGATCCACGACGAGGAGGACGACTGCTTCGGGCTCTGGATGATCCACGACGGTCGGCTGCTCGAAGTCCCCCTGCCGCGCACCCGGCGTTTCCATCCCGCTGCGCCGCCCACCGACGAGTTTCCACCGAGCCCCGGTTACCTGTGGCGGACGGACGCGGGCATCCCGCCACCTGACGGCCTCTCCGCCGAGCGCCAGGATCCGAGGCCGGCCTGGTGACCGCCGACGGCGGAGCGGGCGGGCCGGCCTGGTAGCCACCAAGGGCAGAACGGGTGGGGCCGGCGGCGCCCTCGGGGTTGGCGGCGCCCTCGGGGTTGGCAGGGCCGGACGGACCGCCCTATGACACCCCGGCCCCGGGCGCCAGCTCCGGACCGGCTGCGGCGAGGAACCCCGTGAGGCCGATGATGCCGCCGTCCCCGCCGTCCCCGCCGTCCCCGGAACGCCCCTCAGGCCCGTGCCGTCGCCTGGAGTGCGGCCACGAGGCGGGTGAGTGCCGGCCGGCCCCAGGCGGTCTTCCGGACGGCGGCGTGGATGGAGCGGACCGGCTCGGGGGTGCGCAGCCTCCGTACGGTCACGCCGGGGTGGCGCCGGGCGGCAAGCCCCAGCAGGGGGACCAGGGCGACGCCGAGGCCGGCCGCGACGAATCCCTGGGCGGTCGGGTAGTCCTCGCTGTCCACCGCGAAGCCGGGGCGGAAGCCGGCGGCGGCGCAGGCGTCCAGGACGGTGTCCTGGCAGGCGCCGGGGCGTTCGCTGCCGACCCAGGGTTCGCCGGCGAGGTCGGCCAGGTCGAGGACGCGCTTCGCGGCGAGCGGGTGTCCCTTCCTGAGAACCGCGCGGTACGGGTCGTCGAGCAGGTGGACGAGGTGCAGACCGGGATGGTCGTGCTCCCTGGGGCGGACCACCACGGCGAGGTCGGCCCGGCCCTGGAGGACCTCGTCCAGCGGGTCCTCGGGGTCGGTCATGCCGAGGTCGAGGCGGACGCCCGGGTGGTCGGCGCGGAATGCGGCGACCGCGGGGGCGACCAGGGCGGCGCCCGCGGTGGCGAAGTAGCGGACCGTCAGCGAGCCGCTTCGCCCGGCCAGCAGGTCGGCGAGCGCGGCCCCCGCCTCGGCCACCTGCCGTTCGATGACGGCGGCGTGCTCGGCCAGCAGCCGCCCGGCGGCGGTCGGCCGGACGCCGCGGCCGACGCGTTCGAGCAGTGCCGTCCCGGTCTCCTTCTCCAGCACCGCGACCTGCTGGCTGATGGCGGACGGGGTGTAGCCGAGGGCGGTGGCGGCCGCGCTCACCGAACCGCCGCTGACCACGGCACGGAGCACCTGGAGACGTCGCACGTCGAGCATGTAGGCCAGCTTAAAGGTGGTGCAGAACATTTCACTTGTCCTGTCGCATCCGGGCGGGCAGCGTTCGTAGCACCGCCTCGGAACCGGCCGAGGACCGGATGAGAGACAGGTGTCCCGTGGTACGGATGGCCGTTCTTGCCCTGCTGTGGGGCTCGGGCTTCCTATGGACCAAGCTCGCGCTGCGCCACGGGCTGTCCCCCGTGCAGATCACCGTGCTGCGTTCCGCCCTCGGAGCCGCGGTCCTGCTGGTCCTCGCCCGTTCCGCCCGCCAGCGCCTGCCGCGCGGCGCCGTGATCTGGCGCCACCTCGTCGTCGCGGCCTTCCTCTGCAACACGCTGCCGTTCTTCCTGGCCGCGCAGGGCGTGCAGGCGGTCGGCTCGGGGCTGGCCGGGGTGCTCAACGCGACGACCCCGCTCTGGTCCCTGTTGATCGGCCTCGCCACCGGCACCGAGCGCCGCCGGAACCCGCTGCGCCTGGGGGGCCTGCTGCTCGGCTTCGCGGGCGTGCTGCTGATCTTCTCGCCCTGGCAGGAGAACCCGGCGGGGGACGGCGGCGCGTTCGGCTGGGGCGTCCTGGCCCTGCTCGGCGCTGCGGCCGGGTACGCCGTCGCCTTCACGTACATGGGGCGCGTGCTCACCGGCACCGGCACCGGACCACTCGCCCTCTCCGCCGCGCAGCTCAGCGCCGCGGCCGGTCTCAGCACGCTGGCGCTGCCCGCCGCCGAGGGTACGACGTCCGGGCTCAACGTCCGGGCACTGCTGGCCGTGGTCGTTCTCGGGGTGTTCTGCACGGGGCTCACCTTCCACCTCAACTACCGGCTGATCGCCGTCGAGGGCGCCACCGGCGCGGCCACCGTCGGCTACCTGCTGCCGGTCGTCTCGACGGCGCTCGGCGCGCTGTTCCTCGACGAGGCGTTGAGCGTGCGGACCGTGGCGGGAATGATCGTGGTGCTGGCCGGGGTCTTCCTGACCCGGCAGCACCGCGAACCACCTGCCGGCCCCGCCAACCCGCCACCCGGGCCGGTCACCCCCACGGTCGCCATCCCCACCGCCGTGCCGACTCCCGCCCCGACCCCCACCCCGACCCCCACCCCGACCCCGACCCCGCCCACGACCCGCACCCGCACCTCCACCCGCACTCCCACCTCCACCCCGCCCCCCACGGCCCGCGACCGGACGGATGGACCATGGGCCCCGAAACACCTTGGCGGATAGGCGACTTCCGCACCCTCTTCACCGCCACCGCCACCGCACTCGCCCGGCTCGGCACCGGCATCGGCTACGTCGCCCTCCCGCTCAGCGCCGTCACGGCGCTCGACCCGAGCGCCGGGCAGGTCGGGGCGCCGGACACGTCGAGCACCCTCGCGTTCCTGCTGATCGGCCAGCCCGCCGGGGCCTGGGCGGACCGGATGCGCCACCGTCGCGTGCTCGTCGGCCCCTCCCTAACCAGCCGGCCGGCGCGGCGGAGGCGGGCCCCGGGTGTCCACGATCCGCCCACCCGCTGAAAGCCATTGACCTCAAGCGCACTTGAAGATCAATCATGGACACCATGAACACGAACCAGGGAAGCACCGCCGAGATCGAAGCCATCAAGCAGGTCGTCGCCACCGTCGAGCACGCCCAGGTGAACGAACTCGCCGAGGAGTTCATCGGGCTCTTCCGTGAGGACGCGATCTGGACCACCGGCCACGGCAAGCGCCTCACCGGTCGCGAGGAGATCGCCGAGTTCACCCGGAAGGTGCTCCCCGGCACCTTCGCGGGCAGCGGCAACACCGCCTCCTACGAGGTGGTGCACGTCCTCTTCATCCGCCCCGACGTCGTCGCGGTGAAGGTCCGTCAGCGCTACCTGGGCGCGGACGGCGTGCAGATCGGCGCCGAGGGCAGCCCGCTCTACGTCATGGCCAAGGAGGAAGGCCGCTGGCTGCTGACGGCAAATCAGAACACCCTGGTGGTCGAGGAGTAGCGGGAGCATTCGGGGCTGCGGGGGGAGGGGGAGTCTGCCCGCCGCGAGGAGGCCCCGGTGGCGGTCGGCGTGCCCGGTGAGGTCCCGGCCGGTGATCCTGCGCGTGTCGTGGACGGCGAACGGGGGGCGGTGGGGCATGCGGGTGAGGTGGGCGGTGGCGTCGAAGAGGGCGAGGAGCTCGGCGACGGTGAAGCGGTTGGAGCCCGCCCGCTCCCGCCCGGCAGCGCTCCACCGCCGGGCGGGAGCAGGCCTGAGGGCGTTCGGCCCGGGACCCGTTCCGGTCCTCCGGGGCGTTCAGCTTCCCGCGGCAGGACGGCTCTCGGCCGCCGGGCCCCCGGCGTGCGGGAACGGGCAGCCGCCGGAGGGCCCGGGCCCGTCCTCGAAGGTGCCCAGCTCACTGACCCGGTAGCCGCCGGGGTAGCCGCGCACCTGGCGGCCGTCCCGGGCCAGGTGCGGCTTGCGGCGGGGCGGGAGGAGACGGACCAGGCGGCCGCGCAGCCACATGCCGGTCCGGACGGCGCGCCGCAGGGCGGCCGGCGGCGCCGGGTAGCCGAAGGCCTCGCGCAGCGGGTCGTCGAGGAGGCAGAGGGAGGAGGTGCGCATGGACGGGCGTGCCGGGGCCGGGTACCAGGAGGCCATCAGCCCGAGGGTGGCGTCCGAGACGTCGCGGCCGCCCTGGTCGTAGCCGAAGTGGACGCGCTCGTAGTCGTCCAGCAGCCGCTCGAACTCCTCGTACGTCTCCGGGATGCCGCTCAGGCCCATGTGGCGGCCCAGTTCCCGGTAGTAGTTGGTGGTGGCCCGGACCTCGTGCGGCGAGTACGGCCGCCAGCCGTAGTCGTCCAGCCAGCGCTTGGGGACCACGACGAACGTGGCGAGGACGTACACGAAGTCCTCGTTGGAGATGTCGTACCGGCGGTGCATCTGGTTCATCCGCCGGATCGCCTCCCGCCCCTGCTCGGAGGCGAAACCGTGCTCGACGACGGCCTCCAGGATCAGCACGGTGTCGTCGTAGCGCTTCTGCGCACGCCGGGTGAACTCGCCGGTCTGCGCGAGCAGCTGGCCGATGCTGGGCACGGCGTAGGTGCGGTAGAGCGCGAAGCTGAGCGACTGGGTGGTGTCCCAGGGGAACTCGTACCAGCTGCTGATCCGGTAGATCTCGGTGAACTCGGTCTCCGGGTCCATGCGCTGAATTTTCTTCAGCCAGTCGTATCGCTGCACAGGCCGACCTTAGGGGCCGGTCAGGGGCGGGTCAACGCGCTCCGGCCGACGGGGCGGGGGCGATGAGTGGGGGGCGACGGGGCAGGGGAGGTGCCCAGGTCGGGCGCCGTGCCGGGCACCGCTGCCGGGCCGCCGTCGGTGGCTCCCGCCACCCCCGTGGAAGAGGATGGTGAAGTCACCCTGCGCCCGCTCACCCGCCCGGGCGGCGGCGTCGCGGTGATCGCCCACGGCACCCCGCTCTGGGCGCAGGACGAAGACTGTCCGGGCAGCACCTCCCGCTCGGCATCCGGGGGCCGGTGGCGACGCAGCCTGCCAGACCCGGCCGCTCATCGGCCGACCTCCCCGGGGCGAGCCTGGTGGCGAGCCGGGGGCGGGGCAGGTGGTTCAGGCCAGCAGCCCACCCGTGTACGGGTCCTCGGCGAGCATCCGCCAGGAGTGCGCGGGCGTCGCGAACGCCTCGGGGTCGACCGCCATCACCCGCGCGTCGACCACGCTGAGCAGCAGCGCGTGCGGGTCGAACACCTCCCACTCGGCCTGCCCGTCCCCGTCCTCCCAGCGCTGCCACTCGGCGCGCAGCCTCTCGTACGTCCAGAGCGCGTACAGCAGCGCCGAGAGGTCCCGGTTGAGGTAGGCCGCGGGCTCGCCGTCCTCGTACCAGTCCGGCAGTTCCAGCCGGCCGGTGACGCCGTCGAGCGCGATCAGCAGGTCGTGCGGCCACCAGCCGATCGCGAGGAAGCCCCGCTGGTAGTCGCGGTCGACCCCGGTCTCCGCGTCCTCGTAGGCCGCGGGGTGCGCCTGCTCGACGGTGACCAGCGGCCCGTCCTCCGACACCCCGAACATCTCCCCGCCGAGCGGCAGCCCCACCTCGGTGAGCAGTCGTCTGGTCGGCTCGTGGACCAGGCCCGCCGGCAGCTCCTTGGGCCGGTAACGACGCACCTGCCCGTCGTCGTCGGTCAGCGCTGCGAGGTCCTCGACCAGGTCCGGACCGAACTCGTAGGCGAGGCCGTCCGTGCCGGCGCCCGGTCGGGCGCCCCAGGCCAGCGAGGCGACCAGCACCGCGGTGCCCCAGTGCGCCGGAGGCCGCTCCCCGCCTCCGGCGAACAGCCGTGGATCGATCTCCCGCATCCGCTGCCCGGTCGTCGCGGCGACGGCGGACGCGATCCGCGCACCCCGCCGTCCGTCGGCCGCCTCCCGGTCCGCGGCGGCCAGGGACACGGCCTCGGTCTCCCGCATCAGCCCGGCGAGCGCGGGCAGGTCGGTCGCGAGCAGGTCGTGGCGGAGCGTCCCGCCCTCCTGCTCGACGAGCCGGACCTCTCCGCCCACCCCGTCGAGCACCACCAGGCTGCCGCAGTAGTCCGTCTCCCCGAGGACGAACAGCCGCCCGTCGCCCAGGACCTCACCACCCTGCCGGGCAGTGAGCAGCTTCGGCGGGCCCGCGGCCAGCCGCCGGAAGTCCAGCAGCGCCGCCCGCTCCGGCAGCCCCTCCGTCACCAGGAACTCCCGGCTCCCCGCATGCGTCAGCCCCGCCGGCAGCTCAGCTTCCAGCATCACGTCACTCCCCACCCCGACTCACACCGACCTACGCCGACTCACATCGACCTACGCCGACTCACATCGATCACGTCCGGAGCCCGACCCTAAACGCTGCCGTGCGGGGGTTCACGGCAGTGCTCCTGGTAGGAGCGGTCGGACGGCGGGCCCGGCCGGAGGGCCGGGCCCGTGAGCCGTGCGGCTCACGCCCTCCGCGGGGCCGTGCGGCTCACGCCCTTCGAGGGGCTGTGCCGCTCAGGCTGACGGGTGGAGGACGGCCTCGACGATCTCGCGGACCCGCTCCGGGGTGATGCCGGTGCGCTGTTCGACGGCGAGCGGGTGGTCGGTGGGCTCCAGCTCGATGGTGGGGCGCTCGCCGACCGGACGGGTGTGGACGTGGGTCTTGAGGTTGAGCGTGCCGGGGGAGTAGACGAGGAGGTCGGTGGTCAACCAGCCGAAGTAGGGCGGCTCGCCCTCCCGGCCGGGGGTGGTCCACAGCTCGGTCGCGCGGGCGAAGTTGGGCTCGCTGAGGGAGACCCAGACGCCCCACGAGAACACGTCGGTGGTGCCGAGCACCGGTATCTCGATCAGGCCCTTGACGAAGAAGTGCTTTCCCTTGACCACGCACTGGTCCTCGGACAGCATGCTGTCGCGCCGCTTCCCGTACTTCTCCTTCCAGACGTGGGGCGCCGCGGCGGAGAAGCCCATGGGCGGTTCCGCGTGGTACTCGCCACAGCAGGAACAGGTGAAACCGGGGACGTCAGCCATGGGCGGGAGCTTAACGACCGATGATGCACCGCTCTGACCTGGGGTGATGCTCGGCCATGGCCATGGCCATGGCCGTGGCCGTGGCCGTGGCCGGTCACCGTGTCGTGGTGGCCAGCCCCGCCTCGTAGGCGATGATCACCAGCTGGACGCGGTCGCGCGCGTCCAACTTGCTGAGCAGTCGTGCCACATGGGACTTGGCGGTGGCGACGGAGATGAACAGCTCGTCGGCGATCTCGGTGTTCGAGCGGCCCCGGCCGACCAGGGTGAGGACCTCCCGCTCGCGTTCGGTGATGCCCGCGATCGTTCGGGACGGCGCGGGGGCGCCGCCGGGTGCGGGGCGGTCGAGGAAGTCGGCGATCAGGCGCCGGGTGACGCCCGGTGCGATCAGGGCGTCCCCGGCGGCGACCACGCGGACCGCCGCCAGGATGTCGTCCACCGCCATGTCCTTGACCGCGAAGCCGCTGGCGCCCGCCCGCAGCGCGCCGTAGACGTACTCGTCCTCGTCGAAGGTGGTCAGGACCAGGACGCGGGTGGAGCCGGAGGCGGCGGTGATCAGGCGGGTGGCCTCGATGCCGTCCATGCCGGGCATCCGGATGTCCATCACCACCACGTCCGGGCCGACCTCCTGGGCCAGCCGGACCGCCTCGGCGCCCGACCCGGCCTCGCCGACGACCTCCAGGTCGGGGTGGTCGGCCATGATCACGCGCAGGCCGGAGCGGACCAGCGGCTGGTCGTCGACCAGGACGACGCGGATGCTCATCGGACGCCCGCCCGCCCGGTCCCGGGCGCCTGCGGAGCCGGCCGCGAACCCGCTCGGGGTTCCGGCTGCGACACCGCCGGGGGGACCGGTCGCGAACCCGCCTGCGGAGCTGGCTGCGGCACCGCCCGCGACAGCGTCCGAGGGAGTGGCAGCCGCGCCGCCACCCGGAACCCGCCCTCCGGGCGCGGCCCGGCGCTGAACCGTCCGTGCAGCAGGCTGACGCGCTCGCGCATGCCGGTGATGCCGAAACCGGACCCCGCCGGACTCGGCGTCCCGCGCCCGTCGTCGAGGACCTCCACCGACAACTCCTCCACCCCGTAGTCGATGGCCACCCGGCAGCTCCCGGTGCCCGCATGGCGGACCACGTTGGTCACCGCCTCCTGCACGATACGGTAGGCGGACAGGTCGATGTCGGCCGGCAGCCGGCGCCGCTCGCCGGCCCACTGCACCTCGACCCGGACCCCTGCGTCCGCGGTCGCCGCCACCAGCCGCTCGACGTCCGCGAGCCCCGGCGTCGGAGCGAGCGGAGCCGACCCCGACCCGGCCCCCGGTCCCGACCCCGTGCCGGTGTCCGCATCGGCCTGACGGAGCGCCACCAGTGTCCGCCGCAGGCCCGCCAGGGTCTCCCGGCTGGTGGACTCGATCGCCCGCAGCGCCTCGCGCGCCTCGGCCGGCTGCGTCTCGATGACCCGGCTGCCCACCCCGGCCTGGATGGCGATGATCCCGATGCTGTGCGCGACCATGTCGTGCAACTCGCGGGCGATCCGCAGCCGTTCCGCGGTCACCGCCTCGGCGATCTCCTGCGAGCGCAGGGCCACCGCGTGCTCGCGGCGCTCGCGGAGCAGCAGGCCGACCACGCAGCAGGTGACCAGCGCCAGGAGGGCGACCAGGGCGACGCCCACCATGTTGTCGGGGCGGGTGAACAGGCCGACGGCGAGGAACTGCAGCAGGAGCGCCACCGTGACGGCGGCGATCGAGGTGCGCCGTGACCGGGTGGCGACCACCAGGCCCAGCACGAGGTCCACCGTCAGGAACGGCAGGAACGTCATCGCGCTCTGGCCCGGGCTCAGCACCACCACACTCAGCGCGCCGAACAGGGTCAGTGCCAGGGCCGTCAGCGGACGGCGGCGCAGCAGACCGAGGAGCAGGCTCCCGGCGAGCAGCCCCCCGAGGGCGTGCAGGTCGCCGTTGGCCCGCGGCGCGCCGGTCATCAGCAGCAGCACCACGACGGGGTAGCACGCCCCGCCGGCCCAGGCGGCGAGCCGGTGGGCCCGTGCCACCTCGGAGGGCGTGCCGGCCCCGGTGGCCGCACCCGCATCGGTCCCTCCGCCCGCTTCGCTCGCCCCGTTCGGCCTGGTCGTTCCACTTGCTCCGCCTGCTCCGCCCGCCCCGCTCGTCATGCCGCGAGACTAGCCGTCCGCCGCCCGTCGGACATTGGCCCCAGGGCGTACGCCCCCGGGCGAAGCGGCCCGTGCAACTGTCGTCCCCGGCCTGATGCCCGGTGCGGGGTCCGGCCGGAAGAGTCGGTGCCGTGATCGAAGTCAACGAACTCACCAAGACGTACGGCGGCAGGACCGCCGTGGACGACCTGTCGTTCACCGTCCGGCCCGGTCAGGTCACCGGGTTCCTCGGGCCCAACGGCGCCGGCAAGACCACCACCCTGCGACTGATCCTCGGCCTGGACGCGCCCACCGCCGGCACGGCCACCGTCGGCGGCGTCCCGTTCCGCAGCCACCGGCGCGGACTGCGGCACGTCGGGGCCCTGCTGGACGCGGGGCACGTCCACGGCGGGCGGACCGCCGAGGCCCATCTGGCGGCGCTGGCCCGCAGCAACGGCATCGCGCGGAGCCGGGTGGCCGAGGTGCTGGCGGAGGTGGGCCTGGCCGAGGCGGCGCGTCGCCGGATCGGCGGGTTCTCGCTCGGCATGAAGCAGCGGCTCGGCATCGCCACCGCCCTGCTCGGGGACCCGCCGGTGCTGCTGTTCGACGAGCCCGTCAACGGCATGGACCCGGAGGGCGTGCTCTGGGTCCGCCGACTCTTCCGCCGGCTGGCCGCGGAGGGCCGGACGGTGTTCCTCTCCAGCCACCTGATGGCGGAGATGGAGCAGACCGCCGACCAGCTCGTCGTCATCGGGCAGGGCCGGCTGGTCGCCGCCGAGCCGGTCCGGGCCTTCGCCGCCCGCGGCACCCGGCTCGAAGTCGTGGTCGGTACCCCGCAGGCCGCCGAACTGACCGTGCTGCTGACCGCGGCCGGCGCCTCGGTCGAACCGGAGGGCTCGGCCGGGGCCGAGCGGCTCGTCGTGACCGGGGCGGCGGCCGACCGGATCGGCGCACTCGCCGCCGAACACCGCATCGTGCTCACCGAACTCACCACCCGCAGCTCCTCGTTGGAGGAGGCGTTCATGGAACTGACCGCAGACCGCGTCGACTACCAGGCAGGACGGACCCGATGACCGCACTCGCCCCCGAGCCCGCCGGCGTCTCCCCGGCCTCCTCGTTCCCCTCCTCCCCTTCCTCCTCCACCTCCGCCGCCGGCCGGACGGCCGAGCCGCCCGCGCGCTTCGGTGACGTGTTCGCCGCCGAGTGGATCAAGCTGCGCTCGCTGCGCTCCACCCCGTGGATCCTCGCCTTCACCGCCCTCTTCGTCGTCGGCTCCTCCGCGGCGGCGGCGCTGGCGGAGTCCGCCAACCTCGTGGGGGTCGAGATGGCGGCCCGCCCCAACGAGGGCTTCCTGGTGTTCGACGCCTATCCGGTGCCCGGCTACCTGACGTTGATGCTCGTCGCCGGCAGCCTCGGCACGTTCAGCGTCGTCAACGAGTACGGCAGCGGGCTGATCCGCACCACCATGGTGGCGGTGCCCGCGCGCCGCGAGGTGGTGCTGGCGAAGGCGGCGGTCGTCACCGCGGTCTGGACCGTGGCCGGCACGGTGACCTCGATCGGCTCGTTCACCGTCTCCCAGGCGATCCTGAACGGGCATCAGGCGGGCGTGCCGATCGGTCACCCCGGTGTCCTGCGCGCCGTGGTGGTGTCCGCGCTGGTGGCCCCGGTCTGCGCGCTGGTCGGACTGTGCTTCGGCGTCCTGGTCCGGCACGGCGCGGCGGCCACGGTCACCACCGGCTTCGTGCTGCTGATGCTGCCGGTGTTCTTCTCGACCTCGGTGCGCTGGTCCGCCGACGTCAACCACCTGATGGTGTCCTCCGCCTGGAAGCGTCTGGTCCAGCACTGGTCGCCGCCGCCCGGCAGCGGCTTCGACTACCCCACCGTCTCCGGCTCCTGGGCCGTGCTGGCGGTCTGGCCGCTGGCCGCCGTCGTCCTCTCGCTGGTCGTCGTGCGGCGCCGTGACGTCTGAGGTGCCGTGACGGCCGAGACGCCGTGACGCCCGAGGCGCCGTGAGAAGTGCTGACGTGTGATCAAAGCCGCGGGTTGCCCTAGGATCGACAGCCCATGGACGCCAATGCGGAAAACCTGATGATCACTGTTCCGTCGGGCCGGGTGACACTGTCCGACCGGCGGACCCAGCGCAGTTGGCCGGTGGATCTCGCGCCCTACCGGCTCGCGGCGTTCCCGGTCACCCAGGCGTTGTACGCGGAGGTGACCGGCGACCGGCCGGGCACCGTCGAGGGGGACCGCCTGCCCGTCGAGAGCGTCTCCTGGTGGGACGCGGTCCGCTTCTGCAACACCCTCTCCCACCGCGACGGCCTCACCCCCGCCTACCACCCCGACCCCGAGGCCGAGACCGTCACGTGGGACCAGGACGCCGACGGGTACCGGCTGCCCACCGAGGCCGAGTGGGAGCACGCCTGCCGCGCCGGTACCACCGGGCCGCACTACGGCCCGCTGGACGAGATCGCCTGGTACCGCGGCAACTCGGACGAGCGGATCCACGAGGTGGGCGGCAAGCAGCCCAACCCCTGGGGATTCCACGACATGCTCGGCAACGTCTGGAACTGGTGCTGGGACGTCTACGACGCCGAGGTCTACGGCAGCTACCGGGTCCTGCGCGGCGGCGGCTGGTTCGACGAGCACTGGAGCTGCCGCGCTTCCGCCCGCCGCCGCAGCCACCCCACCTACCGCGTCGACGACGTCGGCTTCCGCATCGCCCGTTCCCTCACCTCCTGAGGCCACAGGGCAGTTCGGCGCGTTCAGCGCGGTTCAGCGCGGTTCAATGCGGCCGCAGGACGGCGCAGGACGGCGCAGGACGGCGCAGGACGGTTCAGGCGGTTTGGCGCGGAGAGGGCGGTGACCGGGGTACGGCCGGTCGGAGCCGGGCCGTGCCCCGGTCGGGCCCGCGCAGGGCCCGACGCCGCCGACTGGGAGGATCTCCGGCATGACCTCAGGCCTGACCTCCCCGTTCCGCGTTCTCCACGTCCTCGGCGACCGCCCGTTCGCCGAGGTCGGTCAGCCCGTCCTCGCCGTGTCCGACGAGGGTCGCGGCCTGCTCGCCGTCGCGGGCGAGCCCGGGTTCGCCGGGGCGGCGACGGCGGGGGTGTACGGCACGGGGGACCTCGGCTGCCGGGCCGTGCTCCGGACGCGCTTCCCGGTCCACGCGCTGGCCTTCCACCCCACGGAGCCCCTGCTCGCCGTCGGCACCGGGGAGTACGACGGCGGCTACTTCTTCGAGGGCGAGCTGTTCCTGCTCGACTGGGAAACGGGCGCCACCACCTCCCTCATCGAGCACAACCTCGGCCGCCAGGTCCTCGGACTGACCTGGCTCGACGGGCAGGCCCTGCGCGTGCTGATGGCACCGCCCGACGACTGGAAGGACCGGAAGGCGCACGTCGAGGGCCACGCAGCCGTCGTGCGGCGGCCCGACTGGCGCGCCGTCGCACCCCGTTCGCTCACCGGCGCCGACCTGGCCGGCCCCCGGATGCCCGCCCCGCGCACCGACGGCGAGGACGCGGCCCGCCGGGTGCTCTCCGCGCTGGGCCCGGACTGGGAGCCCCGGCGGCACGTCCTCGCCGTCGAGGAGCTGCTGGACGGCGCGGTCCTGGCCACCCTCGACCGGGAGGAGGAGGACGGCCCGGAGCCGCCCGTGTGCACCGCCCTCGCCGACGGCCTGCTGATCCAGCACCGGACCACGGCCTACGTCGACCGGCACGAGCGCCTGCGGATCCGTTACGGCAGCCGGGACTACGTCAACCGGGCCCCCGGGGCCGGCCGGAAGCCGAAGCCGCACTGGCTCTCGGTGCGGTCCCCCGAGGGGAAGGGCGTCCAGCCCCTGTTCCCGTTCTCCTGGGAGCCCGGGGAGACGCACTTCCCCGGCCCGGGCGTGGAGACCGACGACGGCGACCTGGTGCACGCCGGCACCGTCTACGACGGCCGCGGGCTGCAGCCCGGCGGCTCCTTCGTCGTCCGCCGCGCGGCCACCGACGGCGCGCCCCGCTGGGTCTTCCGGACCGACCACGTCGCCACCGACCTCGACACCGGGCCGGACACCGGGCCGGACACCGGGCCGGACACCGCCTACCTCGCCTACCGCAACGGCGAGCTCCTGGCCCTCGACCTCCACGACGGCACGCTGCGCTGGCGCCACCGGCTGACCGTCGCCGGTGTCCCCGCCGTCCCGACGGCGCTCACCGTCACCGGCCCCGGCCGCCTGCTCGTCGGCACGGCCGACGGCCGGGTCCTGGACTGCGCGACCGCGTGACCGGCCGCGTCCTGCGGCCCGTGCTGAAGCCGCCGGCCGTCTGCCGCCTGCCCGGCTCTCACCCCGCGCAGGCTGAGTGACCGACAGGGCCCAGCAGGCCTGGGCGGCATAGGGAGAGGTGGCTTGTCGGCGCCGCTGCCTGGAGTGGCCGCGCGAATGCGTGGTGATCATCATCTGCGCGCGGGGGGAAGGTCGGTGTCATGGGTGACGGCATTCAGTGGTTGATGGATCGCGATGACTGGTGTTACGGCATCGTCTTCGCCCGTGGCCTCACGCCGGAGGAGCTCGCCCTGCGGATGGGTGGCGTGCCGGGATCCGTCCTGTCGCGGATCACGGGCATGGAGGCGTGGGACGTGGTCATGGACGACGGGACGGATGACGAGGATCTGGTGCGCGTCGGCGCGGACGCGGGGTGGTCCTTCGCCCTGGAGTACGGCGTTCCCACAGCGGCGGAGCGGTTGGCGGACATCTCGCGGGGCGGGGTGGAAGTCGTCCATCTGGATCCTCAACCCGACCATCCGCCGAAGCAGTTCGCCTACGCCAGGGACGGGGAGGACATCTGTTCCTTCGGCCTCGGTGAAGAGGTCTGGCGGTGGGGTCGGCAGCCGGACTTCCTGCTGGCCGATCTGGTGCGGGCCGGTGTGCTCCTCCCGGACGGCGAGTCCGCCCGCCCGGACGAGGAGCGCGTCGAGGACGAGGGCCGTGCCGCACTGGCGATGTTCGAGTCCCGGTTCGGCCTCGCTCTGCCCCACGACGTGGAAGGGCGGCGGCTTCCAGCGTTCGTGATCCGGTGATCCTCGGCCTGGGGAACGCATCCCTGCCGTCACCTCGCTCACCGAACAACCGAACAACCTCGGCGCGACCGGTCGGACCTCGGTCGGATGCGGCAGCACGGATGTCCTGTCTCGGTGAAGGATGAGTGATCTCACCGAAGTCTGACTGCTGGTGAGTTCGCCTCCGCCCCCGACTTGGGCAGCAGGCAGGGCGCCGCCAGGTCGCACACATCCGAACGAACCCGGGGGCCGGTCCGCGTACTCGTGCGAGGACGACACCGTTCGGGGATTCCGCCCGGGGCGGGATCCCCGAACGGGGACCACCCTTCAGGCGGCAATCACCTGCGAGAGTGGCGAGAGTCGTCAGGGCGCCGGGCTCACTTGCCCAGTTGCCACGCGGATGCGTAGGTGATGTCCATAATGCCCAGGTGCTGGTCAAGGACGCTCAAGTCGCTGTAGCTGGCGAGCTGCGTCCCGGACGCGTCCAGCACGGGGATCCCGTTGGGGATGAACCTCCCGCCGCGGACGGTCAGCACGGGCTGTCCGTCCTTGTACTCCAGTGTCAACGTGCCGACCTCCTCGGGCTTGACCTCGGACGCCGGGACAGGCGTCGGTTGCAGGGGCGCCGTTGCCTCGGGGGTGGGAGTCAGCCCGAGGCGTGCCATCTGCTCGGGTGACATCTGGGTCTTGGCGGGGCCCTTCGAGTTGGGCGTGGTCTCGGACATGGCTGTCTCCTCACTGGTCGGCTTGCTGCCGAAGCGCCTGGATCATCCCATGACGGACCGTCAGCGGGTCGTCACTCCCGCCATGGTGCTGACGGTCTGTCATAGCCGATTTCCGCCGAGAATCACGACCTGCAGCGGCCCGGTCCGCGCCCCGCACGGCAATGCTCGGGACGAGGCGAGATTGCCCCCCGGGACAAAGCCTGCCGCGCCGGCGCGGCGCAGGCAGGAATCCGACAGTACGGATGAGGCCGGGTGGGGATCTGCCGGCTGCACGGGGGTGGGATGCATGGAAGAGGCCGTTCTGCGCCTTGCCGTGGCCCTGCCAACAGGGGCGGTCAAGCTTCGACGAGACGATCCGGCCGGTCGTCGGCCCTCGATGGGATCGATCGACCTTCGACACCATGCGGCAGCACGGAGCGTGACCGGCCGGGTGGGCGAATCGGACTTGAATCTTTGCGAACGAATGTTCGATCCTGGGGGTGTGCCCGTTTTCGAACCTGTTTTCGAATCCACCGCCGAGCGGCAGCCGCTCCGCCCGGTGGTGCCTGCGGCTGCGCTCGTGGGCGTCGCCGGGGAGGGAGCCGGGCGGCGGGGGCTGCTGCCGGTGCTGCCGGCGTTGGGGGAGGTACTGCCGGAGGGCGGGCTGCGGCGGGGGACGGTGGTGTCGGTCGGGGGCGGGGACCTCGGGCTGCTGCTGGCGCTGGCGGCCGGAGTGGGGGAGTCGGACGGCGGGTGGGCGGCGGCGGTGGGGCTGCCGGACCTGGGGCTGGCCGCGGCCGCCGGGTACGGGCTGGACCTGCGGCGGCTGCTGGTGGCGGACGACCCCGGACCGCACTGGGCCGAGGTGGTCTCGGTGCTGGCCGGGGCGGTCGAGCTGATCATGCTGCGCCCGGACGGGCCGGTGGCACCGAAGCCGGCCGCCCGGCTGGCGGCCGTGCTGCGGCGCAGCGGGTGCGTGCTGCTGGTGGCCGGGCCGTGGCCCGGTGCGGGGCTGCGGCTGGGTGTGCGGTCCGGGCGGTGGTTCGGGCTGGGGGACGGGCACGGGCAGCTCACCGGGCGGCAGGTGGAGGTGGTGGCCGAGGGCCGCGGTTCGGCGGTGCGCGGGCGTACCGCCCGGCTCTGGCTGCCGGACGAGCACGGCGAGGTGCGGGCGGTGGCGGAGGCCGCCGAGGTGATCGGGACGGGGGAGGACGTGACGTCGGGGGCCGGGGCGGCTCTCGAACGTATGGCGGTGGTGTGAGGTGACCGGAAGCGGAGTGGCCGGGGCGGCCGAGGAGGCCGGCGCGGTCGGTACGGCGGGAACGCCGCGGGTGCTGGTGGTCTGGTGTCCGGACTGGCCGGTGACGGCCGTCATGGGGTCCGCGGCGCACGGCGAGGCCGGTGACGACGCCCCGGTGGCGGTGGTCACCGGTGGGCGGATCCTGGCGTGCTCGGAGGCGGCCCGGGCGGCCGGGGTGCGGCAGGGGCAGCGCCTCAAGCTGGCCCAGCGGCTCTGCCCGGCGCTGGAACTGCGCGACCGTGACCCGGAGGCGGAGACCCGGCGGTTCGAACCGGTCGTCGCGGCGGTGGAGGCGTTCACGTCCCGGGTGGAGGTGCTGCGCCCGGGCCTGTGCGCGATCCCGGTGAAGGGGCCGAGCCGGTACTTCGGCGGCGAGGAGGCGCTGGCGGCCAAGGTGCAGGGCGCGGTGGCGGCCGCCCTGGCCCGGCCGATGGACGGGGCCGGGGGCCAGGTCGGGGACCAGGTCGAGGACGGGAGCGGGAGCGGGAGCGGGAGCGGGAACGGGCATCGGGGTGGGAACGGGTTCCGGGACGAGAACGTGTCGGGCGACGCCGGGCCGGGGCCGCAGGACCACCCCGCCGACGCCGCTGCCGGCCGTCCGGAGGTGCACCCCGCCGACGCCGACCGGGCCGGAGCCCGCCGCCGGGCCGCGGCCGTGGACGAGCTGTTCGCCGCCGCACCGGCGGCCCGGGACGGTGCACGGGGCGGCTTCGCCCACCCGGCCGCGTACCCGCCGCCGGTCCGCCCCGCCGGAACCACTCCCGCCGGTACCGCCCCGGCGGAGGCCACCCCCGCCGGAACGCCCCCCGCCGGAACCACCCCCGCCGGAACCGCCCCCGCGGAGGCGGCCCTCGCCGGAACCGCCCCCCACGGCCAGGTCGGCGTTGCAGACGGCCTGTTCGCCGCCGTGCTGGCCGCCCGCGCCGGGGTGCTGGTGCCGGCCGGCCGGACGGCCGAGTTCCTCGCCCCCTACCCGGTGGCCGCGCTCGGCGACGAGGTGTTGGCGGAGCTGCTGGACCGCCTCGGCCTTCCCACCGTCGGGTCGTTCGCCGCGCTGCCCGCCGAGTCGGTCGCGGACCGGTTCGGCCCGCCCGGGACGGCCGCGCACCGGCTGGCCCGAGGCCTGCAACCGCGCCCGCTGGTACCGCGTACGGAGGGCCCGGACCTCTCCGTCGAGCAGCGCTTCGACCCGCCGGAGCCGCTCGCCGAGCCGTTGGTGTTCGTCGCCCGCACGCTCGCCGAGCGGTTGCACCAGAGGCTCGCCGGGGCGGGGCTGACCTGCCAGCGGGTCGCGGTCGAGGTGTCCTGCGCGGACGGGCGGACCGTTTCGCGGCTCTGGCGGCACGAGGGCCGGCTGTCGGCGACGGCGCTGGCCGAGCGGGTCCGCTGGCAGCTCCAGGCCTGGCAGGGCGCGGGCACCTTCGCCGTACCGGGCGAGGCGGAACACGACGCGGGCTTCACCGCCCTGCGCCTCGTCCCCGACGACCTCTCCCCCGACCAGGGCCGGCAGTTGGCGCTCTGGGGGCAGGCGGTTGCGGACGACCGGGTGGAGCGCGCGGTGGCCCGGGTGCAGGCGGTGCTCGGGCATGCCGGGCTGCGCCGGATCGAGCCGGCCGGTGGGCGGGGGCCGGGCGAGCAGGCGGTCCGGGTGCCGTGGGGCGAGCCGTATGACCCGGCGGCGCCGGCCGACGCGCCGTGGCCCGGCCGGCTGCGCGACGTCTGGCCGGCGGTGGTGCACCGCACCCCGGTGCCGGTCGTGGTGCTGGACGCGGACGATCGGCCGGTGGTGGTCGACGGGCGGGCGGGCGTGTCGGCCAGGCCGGCCCGGGTGGCGGTGCGGGGGCGGGAGCTGGTGGTGGACGGCTGGACCGGGCCCTGGCCGGCGGTCGAGTACTGGTGGGACCGGTCGCTGGCCCGCCGCCGGGCGCGTTTCCAGGTCACGGTGGCGGACGGCCGGGCGCTGCTGCTCACGGTGGAAGGCGGTGAGTGGTTCCTGGAGGCCGGTTACGACTGACCCGGCCATCCGCGCCAGGGGGGCAGGCAAGGGGGGAGGCACCAGAACAGGCACGTCACGAAAGCAGGCACGAAACAGGAACCGCAGGCACGAAACAGGCACCGCAGGCACGACACGGCATCACCGGCACGACACGGGCACCACGCGCACGACACAGGCACGACCGAAGGCAACACCCCCGATGGGATTCACCAGCCACCCCACGCTCCCCTGGAGCGAACTGCACCGACGCCTGGCCGGCGACGGCCCGGGCCCGGAGGGTGGCGCGGTCGTCCCGCTGCGCCGCCGCACCGAGGCCCACCTCCCCGCACATCCCGCAGACCCGGCCGACCAAGCCGGCCCCACCGCCCCGGCCTGGGCCGAGCTGCACGTGCACTCCGCCTTCAGCTTCCTCGACGGCGCCAGCGACCCCGAGGAACTGGTCGCGGAGGCCGCCAGGCTGGGTGTCGAGGCGCTCGCGCTCACCGATCACGACGGCCTCTACGGCGCGGTGCGTTTCGCCGAAGCGGCCCGGGAGGCGGGGGTCGGCACGGTGTTCGGCGCCGAGCTGACCCTGCGCCGGGACGAACGGACCGAGCACCTGCTCGTCCTGGCCCGCGACCCGGCCGGTTACCGCCGTCTCTCCGCGGCGATCAGCGCCGCCCAGCTGGCGGGCGGGGCCAAGGGCAGGCCGGCGTACGACTTCGCCGCGCTGGCGGACGCACACGACGGCCACTGGGCGGTGCTCACCGGCTGCCGCCTCGGCCGGGTGCCCGCCGCCCTCGGCACGGGCCGGCCACCGGTCGCACCCACGAACGGCGCAGCCCGTGGTGCCGGTGACCGGCTCCTCGCCGGTGGCCCACTCCGCACCGACGGCCGACCCCCCGCCGGCAAACTCCCCGCCGGTGGCAAACTCCCCGCCGAAGGCCGACCCCCCACCGGTGGCCGGCTCCGTGCCGAGGAGCAACTCCTCACCCTCACCGAGGCGTTCGGCCGCGACAACGTGTACGTCGAGCTGATCGACCAGTGGCTGCCCGGCGACGACCTGCGCAACGACGCCCTGGCCGCCCTCGCCGCCCGGCTCGGCCTGCCCGTCGTCGCCTCCACCAACGCCCACCACGCCGGCCCGGCGCAGGGCCGGCTGGCGCAGAGCCTCGCCGCCCTGCACGAGCGCCGGACCCTCCAGGACGCGGCGGGCTGGACGCAGGCGGCCGGCACGGCGCACCTGCGATCGGGCCGGGAGATGGCCGCCCGGCTGGCCCGTTTCCCGGGGGTCCGGGAGGCCACCGTCGACCTGGCCCGGTCCTGCGCCTTCGACTTCACCCGGCTCGACCCCGAGCTGCCCGGCTTCCCCGTCCCGCCCGGGCAGACCGAGATCGGCCATCTGCGCGCGCTGGTCGCCGAGGGCGGCCCGGTCCGCTTCGGCCCCGGCAACGGGCCCGCCCGCCGTCAGCTCGCCAAGGAGCTGGACGTCATCGAGGACCTGCGGCTGGCCGGCTACTTCCTGATCGTCCACGACATCGTCGAGTTCTGCCGCCGCGAGGACATCTGGTGCCAGGGCCGGGGTTCGGCGGCCAACTCGGCGGTCTGCTACGCACTCGGGATCACCGCCGTCGACCCGATCCACTACAAGCTGCTCTTCGAACGCTTCCTCTCCACCGCCCGCGACGGGCCGCCCGACATCGACCTGGACATCGAGAACCGCCGCCGCGAGGAGGTCATCCAGTACGTCTACCGCCGCTACGGGCGCGAGCACGCCGCCCAGGTCGCCAACGTGATCACCTATCGGCCCCGGCTGGCGCTGCGCGACGCCGCCCGGGTCCTCGGCTACCCGCAGGGGCAGGTGGACGCGTTCAGCCGGCAGAGCGACTTCCGTTCACCGCCCGGCGCGGACGCCGTCATCCCCGCCGACGTGCTCGCCCTGGCCGGACAACTCCACGGCCTGCCCCGCCACCTGGGCATCCACTCGGGCGGCATGGTGCTCACCAAGGAGCCGATCGGCGAGATCTGCCCGACCGAGTGGGCCCGGATGCCGGGCCGGTCCGTGCTGCAGTGGGACAAGGACTCCACGGCCGGCGCCGGGCTGGTCAAGATCGACCTCCTCGGCCTCGGCATGCTCGCCGCACTGCACGACACCTGCGACCTGATCGCCGAGCACCACGGCGTGCGCCACACCCTGGCCACCATCCCGGACGACGACCCGGGCGTCTACGCGATGCTGCGCCGGGCCGACACGGTCGGCGTCTTCCAGGTCGAGTCGCGCGCCCAGATGGCCACCCTGCCGCGCCTCAAGCCGGACCACTTCTACGACCTGGTGGTGGAGGTGGCACTGATCCGCCCGGGGCCGATCCAGGGCGGGTCCGTCCACCCGTACCTGCGGCGCCGGGCCGGGCTCGAAGCGGCGGGCTGCCCGCACCCGTTGATGGAGAACGCGCTCGGCAAGACCCTCGGGGTGCCGCTGTTCCAGGAGCAGATGATGCAACTGGCCATCGACTGCGCCGGGTTCACCCCCGCCGAGGCCGACCGGCTGCGCCAGGCGATGGGCTCCAAGCGCTCCCACGAACGCGTCGCCCGCCTGCGCGAGCGGCTGCTGGGCGGCATGGCCGCGCGCGGCATCCCCGAGGAGACCGCCGAGGACGTCTACACCAAGATCGAGGCCTTCTCCAACTACGGCTTCCCGGAGAGCCACGCGATCAGCTTCGCCTACCTGGTGTACGCGAGCGCCTGGCTCAAGTACCACTACCCGGCGGCCTTCACCTGTGCTCTGCTGGCCAACCAGCCGATGGGTTTCTACTCGCCGCTCAGCCTGATCGCGGACGCCCGGCGGCACGGTGTCCGGGTCCGCGGCGTCGACGTCAACGCCAGCGGTCCCCGGCCCACCCTGGAGCCGTACCGGGGGCCGACGCCCACGCCGCCGCTCACCGCGGGCAAGCCGCAGCCCGCCGTCCGGCTCGGCCTGGACACCGTCCGCGGCATCGGCGCCCCGCAGGCCGAGGCGATCGCGGCCGGGCAGCCGTACGCGGACCTGGAGGACTTCGCCCGTCGGACGGGACTGCCCGCGCCGGTGCTGGAGGCGCTGGCGACGGCGGGCGCGTTCGGCTGTTTCGGGCTGGGCCGGCGTCAGGCGCTCTGGGCGGCCGGGGCGTACGCGGGCGTCTCGGCGGCGCTGATCCCCGGCACCACGCCCGGCACCGAGGCGCCGCCGCTGCCGGAGATGACCCCGGTCGAGGAGACCATCGCCGACCTCTGGGCCACCGGCACCTCCGCCACCAGCCACCCCGTGCAGCACCTGCGCGCCCACCTGGAACGCGGTGGCGCACTGTCCGCCGCCCAACTCCCGGACGTCGAGCCGGGCGCCGCCGTGGTGGTGGGCGGCCTGGTGACGCACCGTCAGCGCCCGCCGACGGCCGGCGGGGTGCTGTTCCTCAGCCTGGAGGACGAGACCGGCCTGATCAACGTGATCTGCAGCCGCCCCGTCTGGGAGTCCCAGCGCCGCACCGCCCTCGACCGGGCCGGCCTGCTGGTCCACGGCCACGTCGAGCGGGACCGTGGCGCCACCAACCTGGTCGCCACCCGGCTGAGCCCGCTGCGGCTGGGGGTCTGAGGCCGCCGCGCGGGTGGGGGTAGGCTCGTGATCAAGGGGGCTTCCGCAGCGGGAAGTTCATGGAAGCAGGACGTCAACGCGGGGGGCACGCCTTGGGCGAGCAGATACGTTCACGGGTTTCGGCGTACGCGATCGCCACGTCGGAGCGGCGGCTCCTGCTGACGCGACTCTCCGACGCCTCGCCGGTGTTCCTGCCCGGGCTCTGGCACCTGCCCGGTGGCGGGATCGACCCGGGGGAGCAGCCGCAGGAGAGGCTCGCGCGTGAGCTGCACGAGGAGACCGGCCTCGAACTCCGCAGCGCCCGGCTGGTGGACGCGCGGAGCTACTCGGCCCACCGGCTCGGCGTGCACTGGCACCTGGTGGGGCTGTTCTACCGCGTCGAGCTCGAGCCCGGCCGGCCGGTCGTCACCGAGGTCGGCGGATCGACCTCGGGCGCCCGGTGGATGCCGCTCTCCGGCCTGACGGAGCCGATGCTCTCCCCGGCGGCGGTCGACGCCCTCGGCCTGCTCGGGCAGCCGTAGAGCCCGGGCCGCCGCGCCCGTTCGTGCAATGATCGTCCCCATGGACTCGACGACGCCGACCGGAATCCGCCGGACGCCGCTGCTCGCCAGGACGGGCCTGCGGGCGGGCGTGCGCGTCGGCCTGCGCGTCGGCCTGCTCTGTGCGGGGGCCGCCCTGGCGGCCGGGTGCGGCAGCACGAGCGTGACCGGGGCGGGCGGCGTGACCGGGGCGGGCGGAGGGACGCCGGGGCTGGTGACGCCCGATCCGCTGGTCACCGAGACGGTCACACCCACCCCCACTCCCGCCGCGGCCTGTTCGCCCGAGGGCGTGTCGCTGGCCGCGGAGGAGGCGAACGCCGCGATGGGCCTGCGGGTGATGGGGATCCGCCTGACCAACTGCGGGACCGGGCCGTACACCCTGAACGGCCACCCGGACGTGCGCGTGCTCGACGCCGAGCGGGCGCCGCTGGACATCGCGGTCCGGCGCGGTTCGGCGGGCATCGCCACCCTGGACTCCTTCGACGCCGCGCCGAAGCCGGTGACGCTCCAGCCGGGGGAGTCCGCGAGTTTCGCCCTGGCCTGGCGCAACACCGTCACCTCCGGCACCCGGCCGGCCGACAACGGCCGCTTCCTCGACGTCGCCCCGCTCCCCGGCCGCCCCCGCCTCACCGTCCCCGCCGAGCTCGACCTGGGCACCACCGGCAAGCTGGGCCTCTCCGCCTGGACGAAGTCGGATCCCGCGCGCCCGGCCACCACGCCTCCGCGGCCCGCCGTCCCTCCGCGGCCCGCCGTCCCTCCGCGGCCCGCCGCCCCTCAGGCCGGGTGACCGGCGCGACGCAGTCGTGGGGGGTGCCTGCGCCGCGCCGGGGCTTCTGACGGGACGGGGTGCCGGGATCGGAAGGCAGGCGTCGTCCGCCTCGACGATCCGCCGGTCGACGAGGCGGATCGTGGGGGAATTCCATCATTCGCCAACGAACTCCGCCTATCGCCGGAAAGGGTGGTTTGTCCTTCCGGCGTTGGGCTTTGACGATTAATCAGCCGTTCGCACCGAATCGGCCGGCCGGGGCGCGTCGGCCGCCCCGGGTCCGGGGAAGAGCCGGCCGAGGTGGTAGTGCAGGACCGCGGTCGCGTCGTCCGCCGTCCGCTGGCCGAGCAGGACGCTCAGGCCGAGGCCGGCGGAGACCGCCAGGAGGACGACGGCCTCCTGGCGGGCGTCCATGCGCGGATCGGCGTCCCCGGCCTGCTGGGCGGCGGTCAGCAGGCCGACCAGGAAGCCCTCCATCTCGTTGGGTGCCGCGAGGAACGACTGGTCGGCGAGTGCGGGGTCGGTGACGGAGAGCACCGCGTACTCGGTGTAGACGAGGTGGAAGGTCCGGCTCTCCTCGTCGGTCGGCACGGCTTCGAGCAGGATCGCCTCGATGACGTCCCGCGGGGCCGCCGAGGGGCCGGTCAGCCTCGTGCGGTCGCGGACCCGCTCGCCCATGCGGACCGCCAGGCGGGCGAGCGCCGCGAGCAGCAGCTGCTCCTTGGTGTCGAAGTAGTACTGCACGAGCCGCACCGAGACGCCCGCCTCGATCGCGACGGACCGCATGGTGACGGCGTGCAGGCCTCCGCTCGCCGCCGCGCGGAGCAGTGCGTCGATGATGTGGGCTCGCCGTTCCTCGTGGTCCACCAGCTTCGGCATCGGGTTCCCTTCGAACATTTTTATGGTACAAACATACCATCAAGTGCTGCTGTTTCGTGTACCGGGAGGGGACATGACCAGGACGAGCGTCGGGCACTTCGTGAGCGAGGAGGCCCGGGCGAAGTTCCTCAAGGCGTACGACCGTGCGATGGGGCTGTGGCCGGGCCCCCGCCGGGAACTCGACGTCGAAACCACCTACGGCACCGTCCACGTCCACCACTACGGATCCCGGACCGGCGAACCGGTCGTGCTGCTGCACGGTCATGCCGGACACGCGTCCAACTGGTACCCGCAGATCGCCGCCCTGGGCGAGCACCACCCGGTCTACGCGATCGACACGCTGGACGACCCCGGCCGCAGCGTCCAGCGCGTCGTCGCGGCCGGCTCCCGGGAGAACGCGGCCTGGCTCGGCGAGGTCTTCTCCGGCCTCGGGCTGGAACGGATCCACCTGATCGGTGTCTCCTACGGCGGCTGGCTGGCCCTGAACCAGGCCGTCCACGCACCCGGGCGCCTCGCGTCGGTCGCGTCGCTGGACCCCGGCGGGATCGAGAAGGTCCCCGCGCGGTTCTACGCGCACATGATCGGCGGCCTGTTCGGCATGCTCGCCCCGCGGCGCCTGCGCCCCGCGCTGGGACGGCTGCTCGCCAACCCCGCGCTCAGCTCGCCGCCCGAGATGATCGCGCCCCTGATGCTGGCCATGCGGACCTACAAGCCGAACACCCGCCCCGCGGCCCGGCCGTTCACCGACGAGGAACTGGGCTCCATCCGGCTGCCCGTCCTCGCCCTGCTGGGCAGCCGCAGCGCCCTGCTCCGGCCGCGCCAGGCGCTGAGGAGGGTGGCCGCGCTGGTTCCGGGAGTCCGGGCCGAGATCGTGCAACGAGCCGGCCACGGCCTCAACCTGGAACGCCCCGAGCTGGTCAACGCACACCTGCTGCAGTTCATCGCCTCCTGCGGGCGGGAGGCGCGGAGCTGACCGGGGGCTGCCACGACGAGCCCGCGTCCGAGCGCGTCGTGGCAGCCCCCAGGATGACCCCGGCCGCCCCCTGGATGTCCTCCGGACGACCCGGCGGGCCAGGGGCTGTGGCCGGGGGCTCCCGTGTGCCCGGCGGCGACGGGCCCTACTCCGCGGACCCCGCCTCCCGCCCCTTCCCGGGGGCGCCCGCGAAGACCTGGGCGATCGGCAGCCAGGCCGCCGCCGTCGCGCCGGTGGCGGCCAGGGCCAGGTCGTCCCGGTGCCGGCGCTGGGTGACCAGCAGGCAGAAGTCCAGTGCGGGCCCGGTCACCCGGTCCGCCGCGTCCGCCGGGCCCCACGACCACAACTCGCCGTTCGGGGCGGTCAGTTCCACCAGGACCGGGGTCTGCGGGGCCGGGAGGCCGTGCAGCGAGAAGGCGAACCCCATGGTCCGCACCCCCAGGTGCGCGATGTGCCGCAACCGTGCGGTCGGCTCGCGGACCGCGCCGAGCGCGTCCGCGACGTCCTGCCCGTGCGCCCAGGTCTCCATCAGCCGCGCGGTGGCCATCGACGGAGCCTTCATCGGCGGCCCGAACCACGGCAGCCGGACGTCGCCGGGCACCGCGGCCAGGGCGGCCAGCAGCCCCTCCCGTCCCGCCCGCCAGCGGGCCAGCAGCGCCGCCGGATCCTCGGCCGCACCCCGCGCCGCGCCCTCGTCCACCGGGTCCAGGCCCTCCGACCGCAGTTCGCCGAAGACCCGGCCGGCCTCCGCGGCGAAGCCCTCCGGGTCGCGCGCGGAGAGCCCGCTCCACTCGTCCGTCCAGGCGAGGTGGGCGATCTGGTGCGCGATCGTCCACCCCTGGGCCGGGGTGTCGCGGGCCCAGGCCTCCGGCTCCAAGCCGGCCACCAGGCCGTCCAGTTCCGCGCTCTCGGCCCGCAGGTCGTCGAGGAGGCCGGTCAGCACGTCCGCGGGGCGCGGCTCCTTCGGTTCCGTCGTCATGGGCAAACCTCTCGCATCCGTAGTGATCGCATCCGTGGTGACTCGCCGGTAACCCAGGCCCGCACCCTACGCCGCACCCGACGCCGCCACCGGCCACTCCACCGAACACGCATGTCGCAACCCTCGCCACCGGCCGCACCGCGTGTGAGAATCGCGCGGTGACAAGGGCAGCGGACACCCCCACCAGGGAGGCCGACGACCTCGCCGCGCGGGCCGCCGCGCTGGTCCGGGACGCCGTGCTCGGCGATCTCGCCCGCCGGGTGGTCGCCGACTGCGGCGTCGACGTGGGGCTGGTCGGCGTGCCCGAGCCGTCCGGCCCCGCCCGGGACCGGCGGACCGGCGGCCCCGACGGCATGGTGCTGCGCCACTGGGACGGCACCCGGGCCGACCTGCTGCACGACCTCGCCGTCCCCGCCGGGACCGGCCTCGGCGGTCTGGCGCTGGCCGAACGCGCCCCCAGCTGGGTGCCCGACTACCGGGCCGCGACGACCATCTCGCACCACTACGACGCCGCCGTCACCGCCGAGGACCTGTACGCGATGCTCACCGTCCCGCTGCTGCACGGCGGCACGGTGCACGGCGTGGTGTACGCGTCGCTGCGCGCGGTCGTCCCGTTCGGGGACGTCCGGATCGCCGCCGTGAGCAGGCTCGCCGCGGCGGCCACCCGGGCGCTGGCGGGAGCCGCCGCCTGGGCCGGGTCCCCGACCCGGAGGGCGCTCCCCGCCACCCCGCTCACCCCGCGCGAGCACGAGGTGCTCCGCTGGGCGGCGACCGGCCGGACCAATCCGGAGATCGCCGCCCAGCTGGGCCTCACCTGCAACACCGTCACCGGCTACCTGAAGGCGGCCATGCACAAGCTCGGCGTCCGCAACCGGACCGAACTCGCGCTGGCGGCACGCGAGTCCGGCCTCCTGGAAGCCGCTAGTTGACCATCCGGTCCCGGTTCGCCCAGTACGGCTCGCGGAGCCGGAACTTCTGCAGCTTGCCGGTGGTGGTCCGCGGCAGCGCGTCCCGGAACTCCACCGAGGTGGGCGACTTGTAGCCGGCCAGCCGCTGCTTGCAGTGCGCGATGAGCTCCGCCTCGCCGGCTTCGGCGCCGGGCTTGAGCACCACCAGCGCCTTGACCGTCTCGCCCCACTTCTCGTCCGGCACGCCGATCACCGCGACCTCGCCCACCGCGGGGTGGTCGTACAGGCAGTCCTCCACCTCGATCGAGGAGACGTTCTCCCCGCCGCTGATGATGACGTCCTTCTTCCGGTCCGAGATGGTCAGGTAGCCGTCGGTGAGGGTGCCGCCGTCGCCGGTGTGGAACCAGCCGTCCCGGATCGCGTCCGAAGTCTCCTGCGGCTGCTGCCAGTAGCCGTCCAGCACCACGTTGGAGCGGACCAGCACCTCGCCCTGGTCGTCCACCCGGACCTGGTTGCCGATCGCCGGCGCACCCGCCTGCACCAGCTTCTCCGCCCGTTCGGCGGCGGGCAGTCCGTCCCACTCGTGGCGGGTGCGGTTGACCGTCACCACCGGCGAGGTCTCGGTGAGGCCGTAGATCTGCATGAACTCCCAGCCGAGTTCGGCCTCGATCCGCTGTACCACCGAGGTCGGCGGCGGGGCGCCGGCCACGATGATCCGCACCTTGTCCCGGCCGGGGACGGGCCCGTCCCAGTCGGCGGCGGCGTCCAGCACCATCTGGATCACCGCCGGCGCGCCGCACAGGAAGGTCACACCGTGCCGCTCGACCCGGCGCAGGATCTCGGCGCCGTCCACCTTCCGCAGCACGATGTGCTGCGCGCCCAGCCCGGTGAGCGCGAACGGCAGGCCCCAGCCGTTGGCGTGGAACATCGGCAGGGTGTGCAGGTAGACGTCCCGGTCGCCGGCCCCGAAGTGCAGGCCCATCAGTACGGCGTTCAGCCAGATGTTCCGGTGGGTGAGCTGAACGCCCTTGGGGCGCGCGGTGGTTCCGCTGGTGTAGTTGATCGTCGCGGTGTCGTTCTCGCCGATCTCGTACCGGCGCGGCGCGTGGTCGAAGTCGTACAGCAGGGCGTCGCTTTCCGGGCCGATCACGAACTTGTGCTTGGCGGCCACCCCGGCCAGCGGCTCGGCGACCTCGGGGTCGACCAGCAGCACGGACGCGCCGCTCTGCTCGACGATGTACGAGACCTCCTCGGCCCTCAGCCGGAAGTTCACCGGCACCAGCACCCGGCCGTGCCCGCTCACGCCGTACAGCGAGGTCATCAGGCGGGCCGAGTTGTGCGACACGATCGCGACCCGTTCGCCCGGCCCGACGCCGAGCCGGTCCAGCCCGGCCGCCTGGGCCCGCGCGAGCTCGGCGACCCGCCGGTAGCTGAGCTCGCCCCAGGATTCGGCCGGTTGCACCGGCTCGTCGACGATGCCGACCCGGTCGCCGTAGACCAGCTCGGCCCGGTCGAGGAAGTCCATCACGGAGAGTGGAATCTGCATGCGCCCACTGTCCTCCGCCCGCCGCTCCCTGCACACCCCCGATCGGGGGTGTCGGGGGCGTCACCCGTACGCGCCGCCGGCGGCCCCCGCCGTCTCCCGCTCCGCCGCCCCCGCGGCCTCCCGCTCCGCAGCTCCCGCCGGCCCCTGCTCCGTCGTCCCCGCCTCCGCCGCCGCCGCCAGGGCGGTGACCAGCCGGTCCCGGGCCGCGGTCTGCGCGGCGATCCTGCGCTCCAGCACGGCCAGGCGTTCCCGGGCGAGCCGCACCGCCGCCGCCGACGGCGGCCCGGCGAGCACGTCCCCGTCCAGGCAGGGCAGGAAGAGCCGGACGTCCTCCAGGGTGAACCCGGCGGCCAGCAGGCCGCGGATGTTGTGCACCCGGACGGCCGCCGCCTCGTCGTACTCCCGGTAGCCGTTGGCGGCGCGGGAGGAGCCGATCAGCCCGGCCTGCTCGTAGTGGCGCAACGCCCGGGCCGTGCTGCCCGTCGCCCGGGCCAGCTCTCCGATCAGCACGGCTCCCCGCTCCCTCGCCGGTCCCGCCGGCCTCAGCAGCCCCGCCGGCCTCAACAGTCCACCGGCCGGACCGGTCCCACCCACCGGGCCCGGCCCGGCGGTCTCATCCGACGACGGCGCCGCCGTCCACCGGCAACACTACTCCGGTGACGAACGAGGCCTGCGGGGAGGCGAGTTGCGTGATCGCCCAGGCCACCTCGGCGGGCCGGCCGATCCGCCCGAGCGGGGTGTGGGCGATCTGCCACCGCCGGACGGCCTCCCGCTGCCCGGCGCTGAGCCCGGAGTGCTCGCCGATCGGCGTGTCGACCGCCCCCGGCGCGACCGCCACCACCCGGACGCCGCGCGGCGCCAGCTCCACCGCCCAGCTGCGGGTGACCGACTCCAGCGCCGCCTTGCCCGCCGCGTACACCGAGTTGCCCGGCCAGCCGCGCTGTCCGACGGACGTCGTGACGTTGACGATCACGCCGCGACCCGCCTCCAGCGGCGGCAGGGCCGCCTGGCCGAGCAGGACGGCGGCGGTCAGGTTGGTGGCGAGCTGTGCCTCGACCCCGTCCCGGGTGAGGTCGCCGACGGCGCCGCTGCGGACGATCCCCGCGTTGTTGACCAGCACGTCCAGGCGGCCGTACCGGTCCAGCACCTCGGCCACGATCCGCTCCGGCGCGCCCGGATCCGTGATGTCCGCGACCAGCGGGCGGATCCGCCCGGGGTGGCCGCCGGCCGTCTCCGCCAGCGGCTCGGCCCGCCGCCCGACCGCCACCACCGCGACCTCCGGCCCCTGCCCGGCGAAGGCCTGCGCGGTGGCCCGCCCGATCCCCGTCCCCGCGCCGGTGACCAGCACGACCCGGGACACCGGGCTCTGCTGCGCGTTCTCCTGCTGCGCGTTCTCCTGCTGCGTGTTCCCGTTCATGTCCGCGAGCCTCCAACCCTGCCGCCAGCGTCAAGGTCAAACCGGGGGCCGGGGCTCCGTTTGCTGAGCCGGACGCGAACAGGGGCCACCGGGGGGAGGCGGCGGGCGCCGGAGGCTGTTAGGTGGGTGCCAACGCACCCACGCACGGGGAGAACAAGCATGAGTGACGAACGGTCCGAGAACCTGTACGAGGCCATCGGGGGCATCGACACGCTCCGGCGGCTGAGCAACACCTTCTACGAGGGCGTCCTCGCCGACCCGGTCCTGGCGCCCGTCTTCGCGAACTTCACCACCACCCACATCGAGCACGTCGCCGTCTGGCTGGGCGAGATCTTCGGCGGTCCGGCCCGTTTCACCGGCGAGCTGGGCGGCCACCAGTCGCTGCTCCGCTCGCACCTGGGCCTCGCCATCACCGAGGAGCAGCGCGGCCGTTGGATGGAGCTGATGGGCGCCGCCGTCCAGAAGGAGCTGCCCGACGACGAGCTGCTGCGCCGCCGGGTGCTGGAGTACTTCGACTGGGGCACCAGGATCGCCAAGGACGTCTCGGCGGCGCCGGCCGGCACGGACCTCGGGGACCCGGGGCCGACGCCGCGCTGGGGCTGGGACGGACTGGTGAAGTGACGGCCACCGTCGAACTCCCCGCCGCCGGGGGCCTGCTGCTGAGGCCGTTCCGGGACGAGGACGCGCCCGCGCTGATCGAGATCTACCGCGACGAGACGCTGCGCCGCTTCACCCGGAACTCGGTGACCGACGCGGAGGAGGCGGCCCGCTGGCTCGACGTGCAGTACCGCGGCTGGGCGGACGGCGACCGGTACAGCTTCGCCGTCCTCGAACCGCGGGGCGCGCATGACGGCCCTGCCGAGCTGGTCGCCAACGTGGTGCTCAAGCGCGCCGATTCCGGCGGGCCGTCCGCCGAGGTCGGGTACTGGACGGCGGCCGCCGCGCGGGGCCGGGGCGTGGCGCCCCGCGCGCTGGAGGCGGTCACCGGCTGGGCGTTCGCGGCCTTCGCGGGGGAGGGCCTGCTCCGCCTCGACCTGCTGCACCAGGTGGACAACCAGGCCTCCTGCCGGGTGGCCGAGAAGGCCGGGTACGGCTTCGACACGGTCCTGCCGGCCCTGCCGCCGGAGTTCCCGCTGGACGGCCACCTCCACACCCGTCACCGGGGAGACGCCGCCGGGCCGGCCGGGTTAACCGCTGGACGGGGGTGAGGGGGCGGGGTCAGAGTGGCCCTCATGGCTTCTCTCGTACGACATGTGACGATCGACTGTTCCGACGCCTTCCGCCTCGCCGGGTTCTGGGCTGAGGTCCTGGACAGCAAGGTCAGTGAGGACGACAACCCGGGGGATCCGGAGGCGCTGGTGGAGTCGCCGGGTGCCGCGTTGCTGTTCATCCAGGTGCCCGAGGGCAAGACGGTGAAGAACCGCGTCCACCTCGACCTCCAGCCGCAGGACCGCACCCGCGACGAGGAGGTGGAGCGCCTGCTGGCGCTGGGCGCCACCGTCCACGACGACCGGCGCACCCCGGACGGCAAGGGCTGGGTGACCATGCTCGACATCGAGGGCAACGAGTTCTGCGTCGAGCGCGGCGCCGCCGAGCGGGCGGCCACCTCCTGACCCGTCGTCACCGGTCGTCGACGGCCGCCCGCCAGGTCCACGAGGCCCTGCGCGGGCGGCCGTTCAGCTCTCCGCGCCCGGTGCACCAGA
The DNA here is from genome assembly GCF_042266225.1 of Kitasatospora sp. NPDC056181. Lineage (NCBI taxonomy): Bacteria > Bacillati > Actinomycetota > Actinomycetes > Kitasatosporales > Streptomycetaceae > Kitasatospora > Kitasatospora sp. NPDC056181. The sequence goes on along the minus strand of NZ_JBHJUK010000018.1, from coordinate 547 downwards.
GCAGTACCCCGGCCGGGTCCCCGTCGTCCGGCGCCTCGGGGAAGAGCCGCCCGAGCACCCCCGCGCAGAGTCCGGCGGGCGGCTCCCAGGGCAGACCGAGGCCCAGGGCGATGTCGTGGGTGTGCAGCAGGGTCTCGGCCACGCCCATCGCGGCGAAGCCGGGCGGGTCGCACGGCCCGTGGTGCCAGGCGCGGAGCCCGGGCGGTGCGGCGTCCAGGGCGGTGGCCAGCAGCTGCCCGGCGGCCGTCACCACCGTCAGCACCTCGGCGGGCCCGGCCTCCGGGTGCACGGTGAGGTCGAACGGCAGGTACCGGCCGACGGGGCGGGCGGCGAGCTGGCCGGCGTAGCCGAGCAGGTCGTGCGCGACGTGGGCGGCGGTCTCCCGGCAGCTCCAGTCCAGCGGTCCGGCGGGCGCCGTCCAGTCGTGGGGGGCGTCGGTGAGCGGACCGAGGGCGTGCAGCAGTTCGCCGAGCGCGGCCCGGACGTCGTCTCCGTTCATGGCGTCCAGCCTTCCATCCGCGAACGCCCGGGGGGCGGGTTCGCGTCG
>NZ_JBHJUK010000017.1:75466-90637 GCF_042266225.1 Kitasatospora sp. NPDC056181 | reverse complement strand
GTTGCCATGGGTTGTTGTCCGTTCGTGCGTTCATTGGTGATTCCGTCTGGACGCGCTCGCGGCCCCGCCCGGGGGGGGGGGTGGGGCCCGCGGCGGCCGGGGCCGCACGTCTCGACCACGGGTGACCGTCCCTCAGGCGGGCCGTCGTCCCGGCGCGGACGCCCGGTGAGCCGGGGCCCGTCCGGGCCGGACGCCCCGGTCCCGCGCGGCCGCTCGCCGGCGGGTCCACCGTCGGCGGGGTGACGGGAACCGCCGGCACCTCCTACGGCGGCGGTTCCCGACGACCTGGCGTCCTCGTCGGCGTCCTCGCCGCCGGCCGGCTACCGGCGGGCGTTGGTGCGCTTCGTCGGCTCGGCCGTGGTCGGGTCCTCCGGCCACGGGTGGCGGGGGTAGCGGCCGCGCAGGTCGGCGCGGACGGCGCGGTAGCCGTCGCGCCAGAAGGACGCGAGGTCGCCGGTGACGGCGGCCGGGCGCCCGGCGGGGGAGAGCAGGTGGACGGTCAGCGGCACCCGCCCGCCGGCCAGCGCCGGGGCCGCCGCCCAGCCGAACAGCTCCTGCAGCTTCACGGCCAGCACCGGGCGTTCGCCGCCGTAGTCGACCCTGATCCGGGAGCCGGACGGCACCGTGATCCGCTCCGGCGCCAGCTCCTCCAGCCGCCCGGCCTCGCCGCCCGCCCACGGCAGCAGCCGTTGCAGGGCGGCGGTCGTGTCGATCCGGGCGAGGTCGCCGCGGCGGCGCGCGCGGGAGAGCTCGGGCTCCAGCCACTCCCCGGCCCGCTCCAGCAGCGCCGCGTCGCCGACGTCGGGCCAGGGCTCGCCGATGGCCGTGTGCAGGAAGGCCAGGCGCTCGCGCAGGCCGGGGGAGGGCCAGGTGAGGAGGGTGCTCACGCCCTCGCGGGCCAGCCCCTCCAGGAGGGCGGCCCGGACGAGGGCGGGGTCGGGGCGGTCGAGGGCGGCCGCGGACAGCTCGACCGCGCCGAGGGATTCCACCCGCCGGGAGACGACCTCGCCGCGGCGGGTGTCCCAGTGCACCTCCTCCCGGGAGGCCAGCAGCGGCGCGCCCGCCAGCCGGGCGGTCTCCTCGTCCAGGGCGGCCGCGTGCAGCACGCGGGCGGACGGTGACCCGGCCGGCCGGTCGGCCACCGCGACGGCCAGCCACGGCACGGCGCCCAGCGCGGTGCCGGGGGCGAGTTCGGCGGCCGTCCCCGAGGCCATCAGGTAGGGGCTGCGCTCGCCGGGCGCGGGCTTGTCGACCCGGGCCCGGGCGATCCGCTCGGGGAAGCCCAGCGCGACGACGAGGCCGACGGCCGAGGCGTCGGGCAGCGCGGTGGCGGGGGTGTCGCCGGCCGCGCGCAGCAGCCGCCGGACCTCCTCCCGCCAGCGGCCCGCGTACGGGTCGCGGCCGTCGCGGACGGTGCGCAGCACGGCGCCGAGGTCGTCGCCGAGGGCGCGCGGCGGTTCCTCGGAGAGCAGGGCGACGACCTCGGCGGCCCGGCGTGCGCCGACGGCCGGGGCGCCGTCGGCGAGGGCGCGGGCGAGCCGGGGGTGCAGCCCGGTGCGGGCGAGGCGGACGCCGCGCGCGGTGGCCCGGCCGTCCTCGTCCACCGCGCCGAGTGCGTGCAGGGTCTGCCGGGCGGCGGCCATGGCGCCGGCCGGGGGCCGGTCGGGCAGGGCGAGGCCGGTGGCGTCCGGGTCGCCCCAGCAGGCGGCCTGGAGGGCGAAGGGGGTGAGGTCGGCGAGGGCGATCTCGGGGGTGGGGTAGCGGGCGGCGAGGGCGTCCTCGGCCTCCGCCCAGCAGCGGTAGACGGTGCCGGGGGCCTCGCGGCCGGCGCGGCCGGCGCGCTGGCGGGCGGCGGCCAGCGAGGCGCGGACGGTGACCAGCGCGGCCAGGCCGCGGGCGTGGTCGGTGCGCGGCTCGCGGGCCAGGCCGGCGTCGACCACGACGCGCACGCCCGGCACGGTGAGCGAGGACTCGGCGACGGCGGTGGCCAGCACCACCCGTCGTCCGTCGCCCGGGGCGAGCGCAGCGTCCTGCACCGCCTGCGGTGCGCGGCCGTGCAGTTGCAGCACCTCGGCCGGCGCCCCGGCGAGCAGCCCGGCGACCCGGGCGATCTCGCCGACGCCGGGCAGGAAGCAGAGCACGTCGCCGTCGCGCTCGGCGAGGGCCCGCCGGACGGTGGCGGCGACGTGGTCGAGCAGCGCCGGGTCGACCCGGGTGCCGTGTGCGGGGCGGACGGCGCGCGGCGGCGGGGCCCAGACGGTCTCGACCGGGTGGGTCACCCCGTGGGCCTCGACGACGGGCGCGCCGCCGAGGAGTTCGGCCCAGGCCGCGGTGTCGGAGGTGGCCGAGGCGCAGACGATGCCGAGCTCGGGCCGGAGCGTGGCGCGGACGTCGAGCAGGAAGGCGAGCGCGGTGTCGGCGTCGAGGTGCCGCTCGTGGCACTCGTCCAGTACCACCACGTCCACGCCGGGCAGCTCCTGGTCGCGTTGGAGCCGCTGGAGCAGGACGCCGGTGGTGACCACCTCGACCACGGTGTCCGGTCCGGCCCGCCGCTCGCCGCGCACGGTGAGGCCGACCTCGGCCCCGACGGCCGAGCCGAGCAGCCAGGCCATCCGCCGGGCCGCGGCCCGGACGGCCAGCCGGCGCGGTTCGGCGACCAGCACCCGGCGGGGCGGGCGGGCGTCCTCGCCGAGCAGCCCGGCCAGCGCGAGCGGGACCAGCGTGGTCTTGCCGGTGCCGGGCGGGGCGGCGAGGACGGCGACGCCGTCGGTGTCGAGCGCGCGGTGCAGGGCGGGCAGGGCGGTACGGACGGGCAGTTCGCGCCAGGCGGGGTTCACGCGGACAGTCTCCCCGATGGCCCGGCCCGGCGGCCCGGCCCGGACACGCAACGCCCCGGTACCGCCCGGCCCGGCGGCCCGGCCCCGACGGGCGCCCGGCGCCGGCCCCGGGCCGGTCCTGCGCCGGGTCAGTCCCGCTCGGCGACGAAGATCGCCGTGCCCGGGATCAGCCGGCCGCGCAGCGGGGACCAGCCGCCCCACTCCTGCTCGTGCCCCTCCGGCCACTCCGGCTCGACCAGGTCCACCAGCCGGAAGCCGGCTCCGACCAGCTCGCGGACCCGGTCCCCGACCGTGCGGTGGTGCTCGACGTAGGTGGCCCGCCCGTGTTCGTCCTGTTCGACGTACGGGGTGCGGTCGAAGTAGGAGGCGACAGCGGTGAGCCCCTCGACGCCGGGCTCGTCGGGGAAGGCCCAGCGGATGGGGTGGGTCACCGAGAACACCCAGCGCCCGCCGGGGCGCAGCACCCGGTGCACCTCGCGCATCAGCGCGCCGGTGTCGGCGCTGAACGGCACCGCGCCGTAGGCGGAGCAGGCGGCGTCGAAGGAGCCGTCGGCGAACGGCAGCACGGCCGCGTCGGCCTGGACGACCGGGACCGGCGGGGTGTCGCGGGCGAGGTCGATCCGCAGGGAGTGCTGGAGCTGGCGGAAGGAGATGTCCAGCGCGACCGGCCGGGCGCCCTGCCGGGCGAGCCAGCGCGAGCACTGGGCGGCGCCGGCGCCGATCTCCAGCACGGTCAGGCCCTCGACCTCGCCGAGCAGCCGGGCGTCGGCCTCGTCCAGGCCCTCGGGGCACCAGGTGAACCGGTCGTCGCCGAGGAACTCGCCGTGTTCGTCCTGGTACTCGTCGGCGTTGCGGTCCCACCAGTGGCGGCTTGCGTGGCTGCTCTCGCCGGCCTGCGCGTCGCGCCTTACCGCGTCGTCGCCGTCGTCGTCAAGATCGTGGACGTCGGACTGGGGGGTGGTGGCCACGGTGATAATGCCCATCGCGTAGGGTGTGGTCTGCGGAAGCGCCGCTGCCGCGAACCGGCCCGCAAGGGTCCGGGTCCTGGCGGTGGCATCCGGGGAAAGGCTTCCTGCGGCCGCCACTGTGAGGTGCGCAATCGGAGGATATGGCCTGATCCATACCGGCCTCCACCGTCTTGGCGCCCTTGGCGTTGACCGTGCCTGGCCGTCCCCGTATGCTACAAGTTGCGCTGCGGGCCTGCGCGCCTCGGACGGAGCAGGTCGCGCTCGCATCTGTCGAAGACCCCACGGTCGCAAGACGGACGCCGGATTCTCGCTGTTGCGGGATGTTCCGGTGGGCCGTGCTCTTGGCTGTCCGGCTTTCGGTGGGAGCGATACGGGCCCTCCGCGTGGCATTACCTACGACTTCATGTCCGTACCGGAGCCCTTTTCCTAATGACGAGCCCCACCGACTCCTCCACCAGCACCACCCCGCAGGTCGCGGTCAACGACATCGGCGACGCTGAGGCCTTCCTCGCCGCCATCGACGAGACCATCAAGTACTTCAACGATGGCGACATCGTCGAGGGCGTCATCGTGAAGGTCGACCGTGACGAGGTGCTCCTCGACATCGGTTACAAGACCGAGGGCGTCATCCCGTCCCGTGAGCTCTCGATCAAGCACGACGTTGACCCGCACGAGGTCGTCTCCGTCGGTGACAACATCGAGGCCCTGGTTCTCCAGAAGGAGGACAAGGAGGGTCGTCTCATCCTGTCCAAGAAGCGCGCTCAGTACGAGCGTGCCTGGGGCACGATCGAGAAGATCAAGGAAGAGGACGGCATCGTCACCGGTACCGTCATCGAGGTCGTCAAGGGTGGTCTCATCCTCGACATCGGCCTCCGTGGCTTCCTGCCGGCCTCGCTCGTCGAGATGCGTCGTGTCCGCGACCTCCAGCCCTACGTGGGCAAGGAGCTCGAGGCCAAGATCATCGAGCTGGACAAGAACCGCAACAACGTGGTCCTGTCCCGCCGTGCCTGGCTGGAGCAGACCCAGAGCGAGGTCCGCCAGACCTTCCTCACCACCCTGCAGAAGGGTCAGGTGCGCTCCGGCGTCGTTTCCTCGATCGTCAACTTCGGTGCGTTCGTGGACCTCGGCGGCGTCGACGGTCTGGTTCACGTCTCCGAGCTGTCCTGGAAGCACATCGACCACCCGTCCGAGGTTGTCGAGGTCGGCCAGGAGGTCACCGTCGAGGTTCTCGACGTTGACATGGACCGTGAGCGCGTCTCCCTGTCGCTGAAGGCGACCCAGGAGGACCCGTGGCAGCAGTTCGCCCGTACCCACCAGATCGGCCAGGTCGTTCCGGGTAAGGTCACCAAGCTGGTTCCGTTCGGTGCGTTCGTCCGCGTGGACGAGGGCATCGAGGGTCTGGTCCACATCTCCGAGCTGGCCGAGCGCCACGTCGAGATCCCGGAGCAGGTCGTCCAGGTCGGCGACGAGATCTTCGTCAAGGTCATCGACATCGACCTCGAGCGTCGTCGCATCAGCCTCTCGCTGAAGCAGGCCAACGAGGCCCTCGGTGCCAACCCGGCCGAGGTCGAGTTCGACCCGACCCTGTACGGCATGGCCGCTTCGTACGACGACCAGGGCAACTACATCTACCCGGAGGGCTTCGACCCCGAGGCGAACGACTGGCTGCCCGGCTTCGAGAAGCAGCGTGAGGAGTGGGAGCGCCAGTACGCCGAGGCGCAGGCCCGCTTCGAGCAGCACCAGGCCCAGGTCATCAAGAGCCGTGAGGCCGACGCCGAGGCCGCTGCCGAGGGTGGCGACGCCGTCGCCGCCGCCGCCGGTGGCTCGTACTCCTCCAGCAGCGACGAGGGCTCCGGCGCTCTCGCTTCGGACGAGGCCCTGGCTGCCCTGCGCGAGAAGCTGGCGGGTGGCCAGAGCTGAGGCTCTGACCCTGCTGGTGCTCGGCGCATAGCGTCATAGCGTCACCGATGGACCCCACCCGGTATTCCGGGTGGGGTCCATTGTTTTCCCCATTCACTTATTTGTTCCTTATGTGAAGGATTTTTGTGATAAGGGGCTCATCGGGGGGCTATGGGCGATTCGGGACCTAGGACCTACCTTGGGATGAGTTGCCCGATGGGTGGCTCCCCCCGGCCCCGCACGCTAGGCACCCCCGCACATGCGCCGTAGCACCGCAGTGACCTCCCCCGCCTGTTCGTCCGCCGACCCCAAGGTCGACGGACGCCTTGCCGCCCTCGGCCGGTTCTGCTTCCGGCACCGGCGCTGGGTGCTCGGTTTCTGGGCCGTGGTCCTGGTCATAGGCGTGCTGATCGGCGGCCGGGTCTTCGCCGGCTCGGTCGCCGGCGCCTCCTCGGCCAGCTCCGAGGCGGACCGCGGAAGCGCCGTGGTCACCGCGGCCGACCCGTCCCGGGGCACCGTCACCGCCGTCGTGGACGGGAAACCGGTCGACGACCAGGCCGTACGGGAGGCCGTCACCAAGGCCACCGCCGACATCGCCGCCCTGCCCGGGGTCTCGTCGGCCACCGACGCCTACGGCTCCGGCCCCGCCGGCGCCGCGCTCCGCTCCGCCGACGGCAACGCGAGCCTGGTCTCCGTCCGGATGGCCGACGCCAGTACCGACGCGCAGACCGCCGCCGTCACCGAGCGCCTCGCGGACATCAAGGCCGACGGCGCCCACGTCACCGTCGGCGGGGACCTGGTGCTCCAGGACGAGGTCAAGAAGCAGACCGAGAAGGACACCCGGTTCGGCGAGATCGTCACCCTGCCGCTGACCCTGGTCGTCATGGTGCTGGTCTTCGGCGGCCTCGCCGCCGCCAGCCTGCCGGTGATCGGCGCCGTCGCCTCGGTGGGCGGCGCGCTGCTGGCCATGTTCGGCTTCAGCAAGATCATGGACATCGACACCAGCGTGCTGCCGATCGCCACCGTGCTGGGGCTCGGCCTCTCGATCGACTACGCGCTGCTCATGGTCAACCGCTTCCGGGAGGAACGCGGCCACGGCGCGGGCATCGCCGCCGCCGTCGAACGGACCGCAGCCACCGCGGGCCGCACCGTCGCCTTCTCCGGGCTGACCGTCGCCGTCGCGCTCTCCGGCCTCTTCGTCTTCACCAGCCCCGTCCTGGCCGCGGTCGCCGCCGCCGGCGTGAGCGTCGTGGTGATCGCCGTCGCGGCCGCGCTCACCCTCGTCCCGGCACTGCTCGGCTTCGCCGGCAGCCGGGTCAAGGCACCCACCGCACCCGTGCCCGACGAGGGCTTCTTCAGCCGCACCGTCCGCCGGGTGCGCAAGCGCGCGGTCCCCGTCGCACTCGCCTGCGTCGCCCTGCTGATGGCCGCCGGGGCGCCGTTCCTCCACGCCGACATGCGCAGCTCCGGCGCCGCCGTGCTGCCCGCGTCCTCGGCCGGCCGCCAGGTCGCCGACACGGTCGACCAGCGGTTCCCGATGGCCTCGCAGGCCCCGATCACCGTGGTGGTCGAGGGCGGCGCGACCGTCGCCCAGGCGTACGCCGACGACGTGGTGGCCAAGCTGCCCGGCGTCAGCGGGGTCCGCGCGGTCACCCCGGTGAGCGACAAGGTCTCCATCATCGACGTGCTGGTGCACGGCGACCCGCAGGGCGGGGAGGCCAAGGAGGTCGTCAAGGAGCTGCGCGCCGACCGGGGCGGGCTCACCACCCAGGTCACCGGCGGAGCCGCCTCGGTCGTCGACTTCCAGCACGAACTGCTCACCCGGGGGCCGATCGCGCTCGGCCTGGTGGCGCTCGGCACGCTGGTGCTGCTCTTCCTGATGACCGGGTCGGTGGTGATGCCGGTCAAGGCCCTGCTGATGAACCTGCTCTCGCTGGGCGCCTCGCTCGGCGCGCTGACCCTGGTGTTCCAGGACGGCTGGTTCAGCGGCCTGCTCGGCTTCAGTCCCGCCGGCGGGCTGGAGACCTTCATCCCGGTGCTGGTCTTCGCCTTCGCGTTCGGGCTCTCGATGGACTACGAGGTCTTCCTGCTCGCCCGGATCAAGGAGCTGCGCGACAAGGGCCACAGCTGTACGAAGGCCGTGGAGCTGGGCGTGCAGCGCAGCGGGAAGATCATCACCTCGGCGGCGCTGCTGATGGTCATCGTCTTCGCGGGCTTCGCGCTCGGCGACATGCTCATGGTGAAGCAGATGGGCATCGCGCTGGCCGTGGCGGTGGCCGTGGACGCGACGCTGGTCCGCTGCCTGCTCGTCCCCGCCGCGATGAGCCTCTTCGGCGAGTTCAACTGGTGGGCGCCGGCCCCGCTGCGCCGCCTGCACAACCGGTTCGGGCTGAGCGAGCACGTCGACCTGCCGACCATCGCGCCGGCGGCGATCCCCGGCCAGCGCCCGGAGGCCAAGGAGCTCGTGATCACGCCCTGAGGCTCAGGGGGTGACCTCCGCGGCCGGCTGCCGGAGGAGGGCGAGGCGGCTGGCGGTGCGGTCGAGGTCGCGCTGCAGGGTGGAGCCGGCGGGGAGGCCGGCCAGTGGGTCGGCGCCGATCAGGACCAGCCGGACGTCGCGGTCGCAGTAGACGTCCACCAGGTTGGCGAAGCGCTGGCGGGCGTCGGGGGAGGCCTCGGTGAGGGGCGGGACGCCGTCGAGGACGAGGGCGGGGAAGCGGTCGGCCAGCGCGAGGTAGTCGGGGACGGCGGTGCGGCCCTCGCACAGTTCGGCGAAGCCGAACCAGACCAGGTCGTCGCGGACGGCCCGGGCCGGCAGCTCGTGGTGGGGCAGGGCCACCGGGCCGGCCTCCTCGGGCCGGGGCGGGGTGAGCCCGGCCGCGGCCTCGTCGCCGGGGTGCAGGCGGGCGCCGAGGGCGAAGCCGTGGGTGCCCTCCGGCCGGGGCCGCCGCCGGAAGTCGACCGGCCCGGAGACGTCGACGACGTCCATCCGCTCCTCGATCAGCCGGATCGTCGGCTCGAAGAGGTGGTGGTACAGCGGGTCGGGCATCAGGCCGGCGGGCGGGTAGTTGGACGTGGTGACGAGGGTGATCCGCCGGTCCAGCAGGGTGTGGAAGAGCCGGGCGACCAGCATCGCGTCGCCCGCGTCATGGGCGTGGAACTCGTCGAAGACCAGGATGCGGCAGTCGCCGAGCAGCTCGTCGACGGCGCGGTCCACCGCGGCGCCGTCGTGGTGGCCGTCGGCGTGGTGGCTGTCGGCATGGTGGGCGACGCCCTCGTGGAGCCGGCGGAAGAAGTCGTGGAAGTGCAGCCGCCGCTTGCGCGGGGTCGCCAGGCCGTCGAGGAAGGTGTCGACCAGCCAGCTCTTGCCGCGGCCGACCGGGCCCCAGAGGTAGAGGTGGCGCGGCGGGCGCCGCAGCCGCCAGGCCGGGTGGGCCAGCTCGCCGGCGAGCCGGCTGAGCCGTTCGACCGGCGCCTCCTGGGCGGGGTCGAGCGTGAACCCGCGCTGTTCGGCGGCGCGCAGGAAGTGCGCGCGCATCGACTCGTACTGCTTCCCCGCCCTGTCCGTCACGGCTCTGGACCCTAGCAGGGCGTCAGAACCTCCATGATCGCGGGGAGTTGCCCTGCCGCCCGGGTGGTCAGTGCAGGCGGCGCAGCAGCTCGACGGCCGTGCGCAGGGTCTCCCGCTCCTCCGGCGTGAGGCGGGCCTCGATGGCGCCGGCGATCACCGCCTCGCGACGGGCGCGCTGTTCGTGCAGGGCGGCGCGGCCGGCGTCGGTGGCGGCGACCAGGAGCTTGCGGCCGTCGGTGGGGTGCGGCTGCTGGGTGACCAGCCCCGTCTCGGTGAGCAGGGCGACGGTACGGGCCATCGACTGGTGCCGGACGCGCTGGTGGGCGGCGAGCTCGGCGACGGTGCAGGTGCGGTCGTCGCGGACCAGCAGGCCGAGGACGCCGACCTGGTTCTGCGGCAGCTCGTCGCCGGGGCGCAGGGCGCGGACCAGTTCACCGATGGCGGAGCGCAGGTCGGCGGCGAGTTCGAGGGTGTCGGGGCCCGGGCTGTTCATGGGAGAAGCGTACCGGGATTTTGTCCAGCAAAACTGTGCAGCCTTGCTGTATGTTTTGGCGCATGCGAATCACGAAGTTCGGACACGCCTGCGTACGCCTGGAGCACGACGGCACCACCGTCGTCGTCGACCCGGGGATGTTCGCCGACCCGGCGGCCTTCGCGGGTGCGGATGCCGTCCTGATCACCCACGAGCACTTCGACCACTTCGAGGAGGCCCGGCTCCGTGAGGCCCTGGAGGCCGACCCGGCCCTGCGGGTCTGGACCAACAGTGCGGTGGCCGCCCGACTGGACGGGGTGGCGCAGCGGGTGACGGTGGTCGGCGAGGGCGACGCCTTCGAGGTGGGCGGGATCGGGGTGAGCGTGCACGGGGAGTGGCACGCGGTGATCCATCCCGACATCCCGCTGGTTCGGAACGTCGGCTTCCTCTTCGACGGCCGGCTCTTCCACCCCGGGGACGCGCTGACCGTGCCGCCGCACGCGGTGGAGACACTGCTGCTGCCGATCGCCGGGCCGTGGACCAAGGTCTCCGAGCTGATCGACTACGTCCGGGAGGCGGGCCCGCGGCAGGCGGTGCCGGTCCACGACGCGGTGCTCAGCCCGGTGGGGCTGGCGGTGCACACCAACCTGGTCGGCCCGGGCGGGCCGGGGACGGGGGCGGAGCTGACGGCCCTGGGTGATGGCGAGAGCCTGGACCTGGGCTGACCGGAGGCCTCGGGCGCCGGTAGCCTGGCGCCATGCTGAAGATCGGACTGACGGGCGGCATCGGCGCCGGCAAGAGCGAGGTGTCGCGGCTGTTCGCCGCCCACGGCGCGGTGCTCGTGGACTCGGACGTGATCGCCCGCGAGGTGGTCGCCCCCGGAACGGACGGGCTGGAGGCCGTGGTGGCCGAGTTCGGCCCGCAGGTGCTCCAGGCCGACGGCTCGCTGGACCGCCCGGCGCTCGGCGCGATCGTCTTCGCCGACCCCGGGCGGCTCAAGGCGCTGAACGCGATCGTCCACCCGCTCGTCCGGGCCCGCTCCGCCGAGCTGGAGGGGGCGGCCGCCCCGGACGCGGTCGTGGTGCACGACGTCCCGCTGCTGACCGAGAACGGGCTCGCCCCGCTCTTCGACCTGGTGGTCGTCGTCGACGCGTCGGACGAGGTGCGGATCGACCGGCTGGTCCGGCTGCGCGGCATGGCGGAGGAGGAGGCCCGCGCCCGGATGGCCGCCCAGGCCACCCGGGCCGACCGGCTGGCCCTCGCGGACCTCGTCATCGACAACAGCGGGCCGCTGGAGGAGCTGGCACCCCGGGTCGCCGAGGTCTGGGAGCAGCTGAAGTCGCGTCAGGTGTGAGTGGTTCCGGCCTGTTCAAGGCCGGTCCGAAAGAGGATCATCATCAGGTGACTGATCATCCTGTTTCCGTACCGCCCGCCGTGGTGCGCATGGCCGACTACACCAAGGCCGACATCGAAGAGATATTCGGCGTCGGTGAGGACCACTTCGGCGTCGCCTACACCGGCTTGAGCTGGCTCCCCAAGGACGTCCACTTCGGCATCCGTGACGAGGCCGGCCGCTTGGTGGCCCACACCGGCCTGCTGCGGCTGCCGCTGACGGTGGGCGGCCACGACCTGGACGTGATGGGCGTCGGCGGCGTCGCCGTCGCCCCCGACGTCCGGGGGCGCGGCCTGGCGCGCACGGTGGTCGGCGCGGCCCTGGACCACGCGCGGACGCTCGGCCCGCGGCACGCCCTGCTGTTCTGCCGGCCTCAGGTGGCCGGGCTCTACCGGCGGCTCGGCTTCCGGGAGTTGCTGGGGGACGTCCACGTGGAGCAGCCCGAGGGGCGGGTCGTGGTCATGCCCATCTGCACGATGTGGGCGCCGTTGCACGAGGGTGCGGCCTGGCCCGAGGGGCCGGTGCGGCTGCGCTCGCTCCCCATGTGAGCCGGGCTCCGCGGTGAGCCGGGGTCTGAGGGGAGCCGGGGTCGGCGGTGAGTCGGGGTCTGAGGGGAGCCGGGCTCGGCGGTGAGCCGGGGTCTGTGGTGAGTCGGAGTCCGCGGTGAGCCGGGGTCCGCGTGAGTCGGGCTCTGCGGCGGTTCGGGCTCCGCGCGTCACTCCGGCCAGGCGGAGTTCTCGATCGCCTCGACGAAGTCGGTCCGCTCGAAGCCCGGCTCGAACCGGGCCAGGACGTCGGCCTTGACGTTGCCGAAGGTGGTCCCGGGCCTGGAGGCGATGCCCTCGTGGAAGGCGCGCAGGATGCCGCGCTTGAAGTCCGGCCGGGGGTGGGCGGCGACCACGGCCGTCCGCTCCTCGTCGGTCAGGTCGTGGTAGCCGATGCCGAGGACGTCCAGCTCGACGCCGGCCGTGGTGAGGGCGATCTCCGGCTCCAGGTACTCCGGGATGCCGGGTGTGGTGTGCAGGGCGATCGCCTCCCACACCACGCGGACGCGCTGCTCCGGTACCTGGTGGGAGCGGAGGAACGCGGCGGCCGCCTCGGCGCCGTCGATCTCGAACCGCCGCCCGGAGGAACGGTGTTCGGGGGCGAGACCGAGGTCGTGGAACATCGCGGCCAGGTAGAGCAGTTCGGCGTCGAAGGCGAGCCCGCGGCGCCGTCCCTGGAGGGCGCCGAAGAGGTGGACCCGGCGCGAGTGGTGGTAGAGCAGCTCGGTGGAGGTGTCCCGCACCAGCTCGGTGGCCTCACGGGCGAGCCTGCTGTCGGGGATGCCCACCCCGGCGGTTTCGTTGGCTACGACGTTCACGCGGCGGCTCCTTCGGCAGTCCTGTCAGGTGCGGCTGCTGGTGCGGCTGTGGCTGCGGGGGTGCCGGCGCTGCTGGTGGTGCCGGTGTGCCGGGAGGCCGCGTGCCCGACCGCGGCCGTGGCGAGTGCGCGGATGACGGGGTGGACGCGGGTGCCGTCGCCGGCCAGCTCCGGCTGGAACAGGGTGGCGAGGAAGAAGGGGTGGCCGGGCAGTTCGAGCACCCGCAGGTCGCCCTCGTCGTCCATGCCGCTGAACCGCAGCCCGTGCTCGCGCAGTTGGTCCAGGTAGACGGAGTTCAGCCCGTACGCGCAGTGGTACCGCTCGACCGTTCGGGTCGTCCCGAGGACGCGCTCGGCGAGCGACCCGGGGGCGATCTCCACTGCGCCCTCGTGCCCGACCAGCGAGCAGCTGAGCGGCACGATCACCAGGTCGTCCTCCCCGGGGTGGCTCTCGCCGTGCGCGGCGCCGCCGATCCCGCAGACGGTGCGCGCGTACTCCAGGACGGCGTGCTGGAAGCCGGCGCAGGTGCCGAGGAACGGGATGCCCTGCTCGCGGGCCGTGCGGACGGCGGCCACCGCGCCCGCCTCGCTGCGGTACGGACTGCCGGGGAGCAGCCAGATCGCGTCGAAGCCGTCGAGGGCGGTGGCCGACCCGGCGTCCTCGGTGGGGATCCAGTAGGCGTCCAGCACGAGCTGGTCGCGGGTGGCGAGCGCGTCGAGCAGCCCGGGGATGCGGGCGTGCGAGCGGACGGCGGGGGAGCGGTCGCCGACCAGGGCGATGCGGGGGGTGCGGTAGGTCATGCGGCTATCCTGACCCCGCGTTGGGCATCAGCGCCAACGATGATTTCTGACCCTTCGATCAGAGGCTCTGATAAGCGTGGATCCGCACCAGCTGCGCACCTTCGTCACCGTGGCCCGGCTGGGCTCCTTCTCCGAGGCGGCCCGCGAGCTCGGCTACACCCAGTCCGCCGTCTCCCAGCAGATCGCGGCCCTGGAGGCGGACCTCGGCAGCAGCCTGCTGCTCCGCCGTCCCGTCGGCCCGACGGAGGCAGGCGTGCGGCTGCTGGAGCACGCCGGTCCGCTGCTGCTGCGGCTCGACGCGGCGCGCGCCGATGTCGCGCGCCTGGCCGGCACCCCGAGCACCCGGCTGCTGCTCGGCACCACCGCGCTGGCGGCCGGAGCAACCCTGGGGAACGCGCTCGCCGAGGTGCGCCGGGTGTACCCGCGGATGGACCTCACGGTCCGGGTTGTGGCCCCGGAGACCCTGCCGGCCCTGGTTGCCACCGGCGAGGTGGACCTCGCCCTGATCGACGGCCTCGCCGCCCCCAGCGACCCGCTCCCGCTGCCGGACGTCGGCCCGCTCACCACCGTCGCCGTCGACGAGCAGCCGCTCGCCGTCGCCCTGCCCGCCGGCCACCCGCTGGCCGGCCACCGGGGCGTGTCCCTGGCCGACCTCTCCGCCGCCCGCTGGCTGGACGCCCCCGACATCGCGCCCGCTGCCGCCCGGCTGCGCGCCGCCACCGCCGTCGACGGCTTCCGGCCGGCCGCCCGCTACCAGGGCACCGACGTGCGCGGGCTGCTCGCCCTGGTCGCGGCCGGGCACGGGCTGGCCGTGCTTCCTGCGGCGGCGCTCGACGGTGTGGTGGGCGTCGCCGCGGTGCCCGTCCGGGAGCCGAGGCTGGTCCACCGGACGGAACTGGTGCACGGCAGCCTGCCCGAGGGGCCGGCGGCGCTGCTGGCGCAGCTGCTGGAGGGGTGAGGGCCGGGGCCGCGCCGCCCCGGCCGGGCTGTCCCGAGTCGTTCGAGCCGGGGCTGTCCGGGCTGTCCGGCTGCCCGGGCCGTCCGAGCTGTCCAGGCCGTCCGGGCCGTCCGAACTGTCCGGCTACTCGGGCTATCCGACGATCTCCGCGCCGGCGCAGCACGGCCCGTCCAGCTCGTAGCAGACGTAGCGGAGGCAGCCGAGGCAGAGCGAGATGTTCTCCAGCCGCCAGGTGGTGCCGTGGCAGGAGCAGGTGGCCCGTTGGTGCAGCATGGCGGCCCAGCCGTGACGGCCGCCGATGGAGTCGTGCGACCGCTCCACGAAGGCGGCCGTCGCCTCGTCCGGCTCCTCGCCGCGGCGGGTGGCGGCCAACTGCCAGCAGTAGAGGGCGAGGAAGGCCTTCCCGTCCACCAGGTGGGCCGGGTCGCGGTCATTCGCGTCCCAGGCCCGGACGGCCTCGGCGACCCGCTCCGGGAACGGCCTGGCGAGGTCGTGGAGGAGGGCATTGCCGTTCCTGGGGGCGGGGGTGGGGTTGGACATCCGATCAGCGGTCATGGGGTCCCCTGCGGCGGTCGGCGGTCGGCGGTCGGCGGTCGGCGGTCGGCGGTCGGCGGTCGGCGGTCGGCGGTCGGCGGTCGGCGGTCGGCGGTTCACGCTAGGGCATCGCCCGGGCATGCTGTTCGCCCGGGCCTTGCCACCGAATATGTAGACCGGTCGGTTTATGTAGACCGGTCGCCATAAACGGTCCAGGCCCTGTCCTCTGTAGACCGGTCGTCATAAACGGACGGGCAGTCATATGTAGACCGGTCGGTTTTCCGGGCGCCGGGGGGGGGGGGGGGCCGCCCCCCCCCGGGGCCCCGGCGGCGGAGGGAGTTTTAAAAAAAAAAAAAAAAAAACCAAAAGAGAAAAT